>CAUZVJ010000322.1:0-2504 GCA_963583225.1 Verrucomicrobiia bacterium | reverse complement strand
GGCGGTCGCCGAAAACTGGCTGCCGCTCAATGGCGAACTGACCTTCGGCGTCACCGCCGGCGCCTCCTGTCCGAACAATATCGTCGAGGAAATAATCCTGCGGGCTTACGAATTGCGCGGTGCTTCGGCCGACGAGGTGCTCGGCTCCATCAGTGCGGAGAGCGCCTCCGATGTGGCCCGATAAAGGATGCCCTGCAACTGCGAAGAACTCGAGTCCCGCGAGCGCGATGCCCTCGCACCTTATGCGCAGTTTAGCGCCGATTCACGGGGTCGAAACACCCCCGAGCCACCGCCGGAATGGCGAACGCAATACCAGCGCGACCGCGACCGGATCATCCACTCGCGCGCCTTTCGGCGGCTCGACTGCAAGACGCAGGTTTTCCTGAGCGGCAGCGGCGACCACCTGCGCACGCGGTTGACGCACACGATGGAAGTCGCCGCCATCGCCCGAAACATCGCACGCGCGTTGCGGCTCAACGAAGACCTCACCGAGGCAATTGCGCTTAGCCACGACCTTGGCCACTCGCCGTTCGGTCACTCTGGCGAAGAGGCGCTTGACGACCTGATGCGCAACCACGGCGGCTTCGAGCATAACAAGCAAAGCCGCCGAGTCGTCGAACTGCTTGAGCGCAAGTACCCCGCCTTCCCCGGCTTGAACCTTACTTGGGAAACACTCGAGGGCTTGGCCAAGCACGACACCGCGCCCAAGCCGACGCTTGGCCAAGCGGCAACCGAGTTTCACCACCCGTCGCTCGAGGCGCAGGTGGCCAACCTCGCCGACGAGATCACCTACTACAGCCACGACCTCGACGACGGGCTCGACTCCGGCCTGCTCACCGAGGCGCAACTGGAGCGTGACCTCGACTTTTGGCGGGACGCCTCCGGGCGCATGCGCTCGGAGCACGGCGACCTAGCGGACGAGTGCCGACACTATTTCATCATCCGCTGCCTGATCGACGACCAAGTGCACGACGTCGTCCACACGACCGAGGCCAACATCGCCGAAGCCGGCGTGACCTCGGCCGACGAAGTCCGCGCACAAGCCAAGCGGCTCGTCGCTTATGGCTCGGAGCGGCGCGAGGCCAACTTGCAACTCCGCGCTTACCTTTACAAAAATCTGTACTACAGCGATGCCGTCCACGAACCCCACGCACGGGCGACCCGGTTGCTGGGCGAGTTGTTCCATTATTTTGAGGAGCACCCCGAGGCGATGGGTGACTTCGTGCAGTCACTGATTCCCGGACACGGATTGCAGCGGGCCATCTGCGACCACCTTGCCTGCATGACGGACCGGTTCGTCGTCCTCGAGCACAAACGCCTGCTCGGAGAGTAATGCAATCCGGGAAAAAGGGTATTTTGAACAATCGCCGGTTTTTGGCGTCAAACGGGCGAAACTGCTTGACAGGTGGTGTACTCTCTTCGTCCCTGTTTTGGGGGAACCGGGGAATTTAGCGAGGCAATCGAGCTGCCTGTCTGGCCAGCCAAGCGGTTGGCCAAGCGTTTCCACACTCGATCAAATACAAATGATAAAAGTTGAAAACCTGAGCAAGGCTTTCGGCCCAAAAGTTGCCGTGAACGATGTCTCGTTCTCGGTCGAACGGGGAGAGATTCTGGGCTTCCTCGGACCGAACGGCGCCGGCAAATCCACCACCATGCGGATGATCACCGGCTACATCCCTCCCACGGCGGGCGTGGTGCGAGTCGGAGGCAACGACGTGACGGAAAAACCGATCGAGGCCAAGCGGCTCATGGGCTATCTGCCGGAGAATGCGCCGCTCTACACCGACATGACCGTCGAGGGCTTCCTCGGTTTTTGCGCCGAGGTGCGGGGCATCAACGGCGCGAACAAGGCCAAGGCGATCGACCGTGCCATCGACATGTGCTTTCTCAAGTCGGTTCGTCACCAAAGCGTCGATACACTCTCGAAGGGCTACCGGCATCGCACCGGTTTTGCCCAGGCGATCATTCACGACCCGGACATCCTCGTCATGGACGAGCCGACCGATGGACTCGACCCCAACCAAAAGCACGAAGTGCGCTCGCTCATTCGCCGCATGGGCCAGTCCAAAGCAATCATTTTTTCCACTCATATTCTCGAAGAGGTCGAGGCCGTCTGCACCCGGGCGATCATCATCGACCAAGGCAAAATCGTCGCGAACGGCACGCCGGACGAACTCAAGGCCAAGTCGGAGTTGGCCGACTCGTACGTCGTCTCCATCAGCGGCACTGAAGCCGCTGCGGTGCGCGACAAACTTGGCTCTGTCATTCAGGCGGCCAAGGTCACCATCGTGAACGACAAAGCACCGACCGTCGTCGCCCGTGTCTTTCCCAAAAAAACCGGCACTGACGGAGAGCTTGGCCAAGCGATCTTCGCTGCCGCCGCGCAGAACAACTGGAAGGTCAACGAAATCAAGAAGGAGGAGGGGCGCCTGGACGACGTCTTCCGCAACATCACCCTGTCCGACACAAAACCCCAATAATTTAACCTACAATGAAAAGTATTT
>CAUZVJ010000321.1:0-2568 GCA_963583225.1 Verrucomicrobiia bacterium | reverse complement strand
CGCCTTGTCCTCCGCAACGAGCGAACCGGCGGACACGAGGGAAACCAACAGGATCAAAGAGAGCTTGTTCACGCGGCGACTCTTCCCACATGCCAAGCCGGCGTCAACGCCGAAGTGAACCGTTGGGCCGTGAAGCGCATCCTGCGTACAGGAGACACACGTCACGACATCGGGAAAAACCTCGAGCCGCGCCTCGTGGACCGGTTTCCGCCAGCTTTCATTTTTTCCCGCTTTTGCCGCCGTGCTTGCGGATGAGGCTGGCGATTTCGTCATTAGCAGCCCAATCCAGCGGCGTTGTGCCTCTGTTAGTCGTCGCATTCACATCCGCCCCATTGGCGATCAGCAATTCGGCGATTTCCTTGGTTGTCGCAAGATGCAAAGACGTCTCTGCCGCATCATTTTTCGCATTCACATCCATGCCGTTGGTGATGAGAAGTTCGATGATGTCCTTGTGACCGCCGTAAGCCGCACGATGGAAAGAAGCAGCCATCGTGTTGACGTCCGCGCCAGCAGCCAAGTGCTGCTTGATGGCTTCGATGTTTCCTGTTTCGGCGGCTTGGGTGATTGAGATGTCCGGCGCTCTGGTTGAAGGCGGCTCCGGCGCCTTGGCTATCGGCGATTCTGGCTTTGCAGCCTCGGCAACGGGTTCAGCGGGTTCAACTTCTGCTGGAGGAACCGACTGTTTCGGCTGCGCTTCAGCAACGGGTTCAGCAAGTTGTACTTCTGGCGGGGGCGACTGCTGCGCTGATACTTCAGCAACGGGTTCAGCGGGTTGTGCTTCTGGAGCAGACGACTCCTGCGACTCCCCACACCCCACCAACAGCACGGCTGCGATTGTTGTGATTAGTTTTTTCATAGGTCTGATAGCGGCCAAACAGTAGCAAGGCATACAGAATGAATCAACAGCACGGCTGCGATTGTTGTAAGTAGGAGGTGTTTCATAGCAACCCGATGAGAAGTCAGTGCCAGAACTTCGTCAAGCAGTTCCGGGTGAACCACAGCGACATGTCCAAAACAGGCGCATTTTAGATTCGAACTCACGACCTCTTGACCGTACCTCAGGCGCGGTAAATAAGTAGATGTCGGCGGGGTTTTTCTTTGCCTTCGCCGTCATCACCCTGCCCCGCGCTGCAAACGCCGTCAGCGGCCATTGTGGGCCAAGTCGGCGGATGATCCATAGGCACACAAAATTCGGCGATAGGCACACAAGTAGGCACACAAACCACCTCCAAAAAGCCGTTATTTGATGATACACGGTGATACACGGTGGTAACCCAGCCTCGCAAACCAAGGCCGTATTCATTCAATGGATACAGGTGAAATTGAAGAAAAGAATGGTCGGGATGGTGAGATTCGAACTCACGACCTCCTGACCCCCAGTCAGGCGCGCTAACCAGGCTACGCTACATCCCGAACCCGGTGGCCGGGATCGTAGTGATTCCCCGGCTGATTTCAACGAAAAAGAATTGTGCGCCTGGCCAAGCTACTTTTTCTCCTCCGGCTTTGGCTCCGGCTTGGCTTTGATGGTCAGCCAAAGGTGGTCGATCGAGTTGATCAACCGCCCGCCGCCGGCCTTGTCCATGCCGATGGGAGTGGTGGCCGTGTGGCTCGTCGGCGTGCCCGGCTCCACGACGAGCAGGGTCAACGGGACATTCGCCGGCTTGGCCGACTCGGCCGCCACAAGCTTGATCTTCACCACCCCGCCCTTTTCGGTCGCTGGGATTTGCGCACTCACGCCGTCGGGCAAGCCCTGCATCACCACGGCGGGGTTGCCTTTGTAGCCGTCAGCAAAGCCGATTGTGACGGTCGCCTCGGCGCTTTTGCCGGCCTCCACCACGAGCCGATCCGGCGTGAAGGTGGCGTTGAGGCTTGGAGTAACCCGGTCGATCTCTAGCCTGTAAAAATGCGCGTTGCCACCGGAGCGAATGAGGTCGCTGACGGCCAGGTGATATGTCCCGTCCGCCGGCGCGGTCCAGTCGAGCTTGGCGTCCTGCCGTTCGCCGGAGTCGTCGTCCCGGGCGAGTTGTTTGCCTTTGGCGTCCTCTATACACAACACGGGATCGAGCGCGGAGTTGAACTCGGACGCGCGCAGTCGCAGCCGCAACCTGTCGCCCTTCCCCGCCACAATGCCGAAACGATCCTCGTCGTCGGCCTCGCCGATGCGTCCGTGAATTGCGCTTGGCCAAGCGAGCGTCAGCGCCGACTCGGTCGAGTCGTTCGGCTCGGTTTCGAGGTGACCGGGCAATCGACCGACAACCACCGGCACCGGCGCGGCCAAGCCCCTGCCCCCGACCCAGGCGGTTTGACCGGAGGTCGATGTGTTGACGACTGTCGCCTGGGTTGCCCGTTGTTTTCCGAATCCCCAGCCGACCAAGTGCACCGGTGTTTTGGAGCCGCGCATGACGCCGAGCGGGAAGGTGTTCCGCGCAAACGGCCCGGTGCTGATCGTCATCCGGTACACCGTATGCGCGCTGCCGTGGAAACGCGCCGTTGAGTTGAACGGGAAAATCAAGCCGGCAAACGTCAGCGTGTAAGTGCCGGTCTTTTGCGCCTGCCAAGCCAGCAATG
>CAUZVJ010000320.1:0-2611 GCA_963583225.1 Verrucomicrobiia bacterium | reverse complement strand
CCAGCCGATCAAGATGCGATTTCAAGAACTCATCGCCGGCGTGAGGGGCGATCTTGCGGTGAAGGTGTTCGGGGAAAATCCCGGCGAACTCCGGCGCACCGCCGAGAAAATCGCCGCCGTGATGCGCGGCGTTCCCGGCGCGGCCGACGTGAAAGTGGAGCAAACGACCGGCATGCCGGAACTGACCGTGCGGCCCAAGCTCGGAATATTGGCACGTTACGGGCTCGATGCCGCCGATGTGGTCGAGAGCGTCAACATTGCCATCGGCGGCCGAGCGGCGGGGCAGGTGTTCGACGGCGACCGGCGGTTCGACATCGTCGTGCGATTACCGGAGGCCAAGCGGCAGCAAACGGCCACGCTTGCGGAATTGCCGATTCTTCTGCCGGTCAAGTCGAACGGGGATGCCGCACTCCCGCCGGTTTTGCCGCTTGGCGAGTTGGCAGAGGTAATTCAAACCGAGGGGCCGTTTCAGGTCAGTCGCGAGAACAGCAAACGCCGCGTGGTGGCGCAGTGCAACGTGCGCGGCCGCGACCTCGCCGGGTTCGTCGGCGAGGTGCGCGAACGGGTCAACTCGGACGTAAAACTCCCCGCCGGGACGTGGCTCGCTTGGGGCGGGCAATTCGAGAATCTCACCGCCGCTCGCCAACGCCTCGCCATCGTTGTGCCGGCTTGTTTTGCGCTGATCTTTTTGCTGCTGCACGCGACCTTCGGCGCGGTGCGCCCGGCGCTGCTCGTCTTCACTGCGGTGCCGTTGGCGTTGACCGGCGGGGTGGCGGCGTTGGCGTTGCGCGGGCTGCCTTTTTCGATTTCGGCGGCGGTCGGTTTTATCGCGTTGTCGGGTGTGGCTGTGCTGAACGGCTTGGTGTTGGTCACCTTCATCAATCAACTGCGCGAACAGGGCAAACCGCTGGAGGAAGCCATCCGCGAAGGCGCACTCACGCGGCTGCGACCGGTGCTGATGACGGCGTTAGTTGCATCGCTTGGTTTTTTGCCGATGGCCTTGGCCACCGGCACCGGCGCGGAGGTGCAGCGCCCACTGGCCACGGTGGTCATTGGAGGCATCCTAACCGCAACCGCGTTAACCTTGGTTGTGCTGCCGGCGTTATGTCAGCGAATGCTGAAGGGGAAATCGTAACTCAGCCGAGTTTTACGGCTTGGCCGGTTAGTGCGGATTGCTCTTCGGCGGCGCAGATTTCCACCGTGCTGAGGCCGTCAGCCGCGGAGACGCTGGGCGTTTGGTCGGAGCGGATGCTGTCGATGAAATGCGCCAACTCGCCGGCGTAACCATCCGTGCCTTCGCACTCGATCACCTGTTTTTCTTTGCCTTCCTCGAAGAGGCGCAGCGGCTCGTCATCGCGGGCGACGTCGTAGTCGGCGGTGGCGCGCTCGAAGATAACTCGGTACGACATGTTGAATCCCCAGCCGGGCGTCATCGCCCAACTGCCCTCTGCGCTGACTGTGGCACCGCACTCGACTTCGTACTGCGTCAGCACATGGTCGATCGCTCCACTGACCTTGGTGAAGCCGGTCGAGTAAACGGATTTGGGTCGGCCGAAGACGTGTTGCACAAAGTCGGTGTCGTGCACGTGCAGATCGAACAATGCGCCGCCGGACGTTTCGCCGTCGAAGTAAATCGCCTGCCCCCAAGCGGGCGGCTCGGCGATTCGCTGGAAATGCGCGGCCTGCACTTTGCCGTAGCGGCCGCTGTCGACCGCCTCTTTGAGCCAAGCCCATTGCGGCCAAAAACGAAGGCACATGCCCACCATGAAATGGCCCTTGGCCTGTTCGGCGGCCTCGACGAGTTCTTTTGCGTCGGCGACGTTTCGTGCGAGTGGCTTTTCACAGATCACGTGTTTGCCCGAGGCGAGCGCGGACTTGGCCATGAACAGGTGCGTGCGCGTGGGTGTGCAGATGTCGATGGCGTCGATCGACTCGTCGGCGAGGAGGTCGTTGAAATCCTGATACGCCTTGACGACTGACATGTCGAGTTTGACCGGTTCGTCGGCGTCGATATTGCCGGATATTTCGGTGAAGTCGCCTTTGAGTCGCTCGGGATCGAGGTCGCAGATCGCGGCGACGGTCACGCCGTCGATTTTGCGGTAAGCGCGGATGTGCATCGCGGCCATGAAGCCAAGCCCGACGATGCCGATGTTAATGTTGTCGTTTGCCATGGTGTTATTATTTTAGCGAATTAATGGTGTGCCAAATGTCATTATAATTTTCTGCGCTCTCCCTCTCCCCAACCCTCTCCCGCTGGGAGAGGGAGCTTGGCCAAGCGTGTGTCCCGCTTGATTCCTTCTCCCTCAGGGAGAAGGTGGCTGAAGGCCGGATGAGGGTGAAAATATTCGGATGTTTATTTGCAAAGGCCACTGATCGATCGCCGGGTTAATTTAGTTGAGTGACGAATTCGCGGGCGGTTTTGATGTCGGCGACGCGTTGGTCGTCGGCTTCGCGCTCGATGCAGCAGTCGCCCTCGTAGCCGAGCTTGGCCAAGGTGGCGAAGAACGCCGGCCAATCGACTTCGCCGGTGCCGACGGTGACTTCCGCGCCCCACGTGCCGGGCTCTTTGGTCTGCGTGGCATCTTTGATGTGGCACTGTTTTAAGAATGGC
>CAUZVJ010000319.1:0-2630 GCA_963583225.1 Verrucomicrobiia bacterium | reverse complement strand
TGGAATTGTGCCTCGAGCTTGGCCTTGGTTGCGTCTGGGAGCTTGGCTCCGGGTTGGAGGGTGTTGACAACCAGCAGGCCGATGGTCACGGCGACGGCGGTGGTGGCGATGTAGAGGCCGATGGTTTTGCTGCCCATCCGCGACAGTTTTTTGAAATCGGACAGTGACGCCACGCCGGCGACGAGGGAGGTGAGGACCAGCGGTACGGCAATGAGCTTGAGCAGGTTCATGAAGATGTCGCCGAACGGGACAACCCAGTTCGTTGCGAACCCGGTCCATTGGAATTGCGCGGCGGCAATGCCGTAGATCAGTCCGAGGATCATCCCTAGGATGATCTGCCAGTGGAGTTTCCGGTACCATTTCATGCCTGAATGGCCGATAGAGTAGGGTGGATGGCGGGTGGAGTGAAGAAAACTTTAGGCGTCGTCGGCCGCCGGTTTGTCTTTATTGGCGAGCTGTTTTTCCAGTTCGCGAACGCGCTTGATCAACTCGGGGAGTTGCCGGGTGGCGATGAGTTGGCGCTTGGCTTGAAAATCGGGGATCGCGGGGATGCCCATGTACTGCTTGCCGCCCTCGAGATTATTCAGCACCGTGGACCTGGCAGCGATCATGACTTTCGGTCCGATTGTGATGTGCCCGATGATTCCCACTTGGCCCCCGAGCGTAGAGTATTCGCCGATTTGGGTGCTGCCGCCGATACCATTTTGGGCGACGATAATGCAGTGTTTGCCAATGATGACGTTGTGGGCGATCTGCACGAGGTTGTCGATCTTGGTGCCCTCGCCGATGAGGGTGTCGCCGAGTGCGCCGCGATCAACAGTGCAGTTGGCCCCGATCTCGACGTCGTTCTCGATCACTACGCCGCCGACTTGCGGGATTTTGCGATGGTGATCCTGATCAAAAACGTAGCCGTAGCCATCGGAGCCAATCACTGTGCCGGAGTGCACCCGGACTCGGTCGCCCAGTTTGCACTGCGAGTAAATTGTGACGTTGGCAAACAGGCGCACCGCTTGGCCAAGCGTCGAGTGGTCGCCGACAGTGCAGTTGGCCTCGAGCACCGTTTGCTCGCCGATGGCGGCACCTTCACCGATGACGCAGTTTGGGCCGATGGTAGCGGTGTCGGCGACTTGGGCGCTCTCTGCGATAACGGCGCTCGGGTGGATGCCGGGGGCGAACTGTTTCTCCGGGAAGAGCAGCGGAAGTACCCGGGCGAAGGCGATGCGGGCGTCCTTCACGCGGATGACCGTCTTCGTTTCGGAGGTGAATTTGCCGGGGACAAGGATGGCGCTCGCTTGGCTTTCCTCGGCCAAGCGGAAGTATTTCTCGTTCTCGGCGAAGGTGAGGTCACCGGGCCTGGCCGCGTCGGCCTGGGCGAAGCCGCCAAGCTCGATGCCGCCGTCGCCAACGACTTCTCCCCCGATGCGTTCGGCGATCTCGCTGGCGGTGTAATTCATGGGGGTTTAGATGTTTCGCTCCTCGATGATGGCGTTGTGTTCGCCGAGGACAATGACGCGCGGCTGGTGGCCCGGCACGGTTTTCTCGTCGAGCAGGCCGAAGACCAAGATGGTCAGCCGGTCGCCCGCCTGGCCAAGGTGCGCTGTGGCACCGTTGAGGATGATGTCGCCGGAGCCGCGTTTGCCGGGGATTGCGTAGGTCTCGAACCGGTTGCCGTTGGCCAGGTTGCCGCAGACAACGCGCTCGTACGGAAACAGACGCACCTTGTCCATCAAGTCATGGTCGATGGTGAGGCTGCCCTCGTAATCGACGTTGGCATCGGTCACCAACGCCCTGTGTATTTTTCCCTTGAGCAGATGAATCTGCATGTTTGTCGCTAATTTGGCAGGCAAGCCGCCGGCCGTTTTGGCCGGTCAAATTGGGTTCGAGAGTTCACCCGACAAACGAAGTCAACCGGGTCTGGCCGCCTTGGATGGCAAGTCACGATTGACTTGTCGCACGGCCCGAACTATAAAGCCGGTTCGCCTTGAGGCAAACATCTTTCAGTAAATCAGTTCGCGAAACCAAAATCATGAGCAGAAAAATTCGTTACGGAATGGTCGGCGGCGGCCGGGGCGCATTCATCGGCGGCGTGCATCGCATCGCCGCGAACATGGACGGCCAAATTGAGCTGGTGTGCGGCGCGTTTTCGTCCAGCCCCAAAAAATCCAAAGCCAGCGGCAGGGATTTCTTCCTCCCGGCCAAGCGCTGTTACGGCACATTTGAGGAGATGATCGAGAGGGAGGCCGCGTTGCCGGCGGAGGAGCGCATGGATTTCGTGTCCATCGTCACACCCAACCACATGCATTTTCCCCCCGCCAAGATGGCGATGGAAAATGGCTTCCACGTGCTGAGCGACAAGCCGGCCACGTTCAATCTCAAGGAGGCCAAGGCCATCGAGAAGCTGGTGAAGAAAACCCGCCGCCTCTACGGCCTCACGCACAATTACACCGGCTACCCGCTCGTGAAGGAGGCGCGCGACATGGTCGCCTCCGGCAAGCTCGGCAAAATTCGCAAGGTCGTCGTCGAGTACCCGCAGGGCTGGCTCGCCACGCGGCTGGAATTGACCGGCCAGAAACAGGCCGGCTGGCGCACCGACCCCAAGCGCAGCGGTGCCGCCGGCTGCATCGGCGACA
>CAUZVJ010000318.1:0-2646 GCA_963583225.1 Verrucomicrobiia bacterium | reverse complement strand
GCGGGAGCCAACGTGATGCCTTGGCCGGTGGCGGGTCAAGCTCCCGGATGTTTGCAAACTTGTTTCGGGGAGTCGCTGGCGGCATGGTCTGCCGCCGCGAAGAAGGAACGATGGGGGAATCTGATTACAAATATGGCCGCAACGGACAGGGCGGCTTTGTGTGGCTGGTGTTGACCACGGCGTTGGTGGGTGCGCTGGTGTTTTTCCTGAATCGCGATGCCGATGATGGCCAAGGCGGCGAGCAAACGCTGGTCGTCTACTGCGCGGCCGGCGTCAAGAGGGCGGTCGAGGAGGCGGCCGGGAAATTCGAGCTGGAGACCGGCGCGAAGGTGTCCCTCGAGTACAGCAGCAGCGGCGTGCTGGCGAACAAGCTCAAGCTCGACAAGGAGGGCGGGTCGCCCCGGGCCGATGTCTATGTCCCGGCGGACTATGTGTACGCCGAGCGCGCGCGGGCCGACGGGCTGACCGCCGAGTCGCTGAAGGTGGCCACGTGGAAGGTGGTGCTGGGCGTCAAGCCGGGCAGTGGCTTGGACGTGGCCAACTGCGACGACTTGTTGCAAAAAAAAATCTCATTCGTGATTTGCGATCCGCTGGCCGGTGTCGGCAAGAAGATGAAAAAAATGCTCGAGCGCTCCGGCCACTGGGCGGCGGTGGACGCGGCCAAGGCGGCCTCGTTCCCGACCGTGACCGAGGCCGCGCTGGCGGTGAAGGAAAACGCCGGGACGCAGGCGGCGTTTGTGTGGGACTCGGTCGCGCGGCAGTTTGGGTTGCGAGTGATCGAGTTGCCGGAACTGGCGGCGGGCAAGGCGGACATTTCTGCGGCGGTCACGGCGACGACCGACCGACCGGCGCTGGCGCTCCGGTTTGTCCGCTATCTCGCCGCGCCGACGCGGGGCGGGACGGTGTTTGCCGGGCACCACTACGTGCCACTGCCCGGTGACGAGTGGGCCGAGGTGCCTAGGCTGCGCGTCGATTGCGGCGGCGTGAACCGCGAGGCGGTGGAGAAAACCATCCGCGAGTTTCAGCAGCGCGAAGGCTGCGAGATTGATGTCGTGTACGCTGGCTGTGGGACGTTGGTCGGCAAAATGCAGACCGGCGACCAAGGGTTGCCGGACGTGTTCCTGACCTGCGACGCGTCGTACCTCGACATGGCGCAGGAGAAAATGGGCAACCCATTCGGCCCCAATCTCAAGGTGTCGAGCACGCGGATCGTGATGCTCGTGGCCAAGGGCAACCCGCTCGGCATCCGCTCGCTCGCCGACTTGGCCAAGCGCGGGCTGCGCGTCGGCACGACCGATCCCAAGGCGAGCACGCTCGGCGCTTTGAGCCACGAGTTGTGCCGCGAGACCGGGCAGTTCGACGCCATCGAGCAGAACATTGTGATGATGGCCGACACCGCACACACGCTGGTGCAAACGATGGAGGCGGGCCGAAAACTCGACGTGGTACTCGTGTACGAGGCGAACATCCGGCACATGAAAGATCGCTTTGCCACCGTGCCGCTGCGGCCCAAGCGCGCGCTCGCCGTGCAAAATGTCGCCGCCAGCAAAACCACGCCGTACCCGCAGTTGGCCAAGCGGCTGATGGAGCATCTCACGTCGCAGGCATCGCGGCGGCGGTTCGAGCAGCTTGGCTTTCACTGGGAGGCCAACGGCCAATGAGCGACCCGGCGCCATCCAGTTTTCATGTCGCCTCCGACAAGCCGTTCCTTGTTGGCTTGGCCGTGTTGGGTGGCAGTTATTTGCTCATCATCGGCGCGATGGTCTTGGCGGACTTGGTGTTCCTGAATTACAGCGACCGGCCGGTGCTTGGCCCGGAAATGGTGCGGCAGGGGCGCTACACCGGCGGCGAGGTTGTTGTGTCGCTCACACCGGGCCGGAGTTATTATTTTCGCAAAGGCAAAAACGACGTGGGGCTGCAACTCGGGCAGCAGCGCATCGAGAGCGACGGCCTGTTTCGGGCGCCGGGCGGCCAAGCCGTCCTGCTGCCAAACGCAAACGACAAGCCGATCACGGCGTCGCTTCGGCCGGAGGCGCGTGTGACACAAATCGCCGTGACGAATCAAGTTGCCACTGTGACGACGGATGTGCCGCACGGGTTGTTGTGGGGCGAGTTCATCCGCGTGAGCGGCGTCGGTGACCCGGGGTGGGACGGTGTCCGCGAAATCACCGACACGGCGACGAACCAGCTTTCGTTCGCAGTGGCCGGTGCCGCCGTGCCGGCGGCGAAACTTTCGCTCTCCAAGCCCAACCCGCTCGTGCAGGCGTTGCGGAGTCGCGACATCCGTTTTTCGATCAAGCTTAGCCTGATCAGTTGCACTCTAACAACGCTGTTATCACTTTGGGTCGCGGTGCCGATCGGGTACATGATGAGCCGGTTCGAGTTTCGCGGCAAACCGATCATCGACACGCTGCTGGACATCCCGATCGTGCTGCCGCCGCTGGTCGTCGGGCTGAGTTTGCTCATCCTGTTTCGCTATATGCCGGAGTGGCTCAGCGACGCGGTGGTGTACAAATGGCCGGCGGTTGTGCTGGCGCAATTCATGGTGGCGTGCGCCTTCGCGGTGCGGACGATGCGCGTGACGTTCGACCATATCCCGCAACGCTTCGAGCAGGTCGCCCTCACGCTGGGCTGCAACCGGCGGCA
>CAUZVJ010000317.1:0-2697 GCA_963583225.1 Verrucomicrobiia bacterium | reverse complement strand
TTTCACGCCCGGAAAATTACCCGCGACTCCATCGAATTGCCAACGCTTTTTTCACTCTTCAGTTCTCCATGTACCAGAACGAATGGGTCACCTGTTTGCGCGCGTCGATCGCCCAAAGTGCCTGAAAAGAAATCCGCTCGACATGGCCGTCCAGGAGCGTGTTGTTGGAGCCGTTGCCGTGGACCGTCGGGCGACCGTAGTTGAACGGCGTCTCGGGGTATTGCGGCATCGTGTCCACTTTCCCATCCCGGTTTAAGTCGAGGGTGAACCGATAGGCCGTATCCACCGGCGAATAAACGTAGTGCGTTATCGTGTCCGTGAACATCATCGCGGCGGACGGGTTCCGGATGCGCGAAATGTTCAGCGGCGGCGTCCCGCGGTTGCCATAATAAAACGGCCCGCTGAGTGGATTTCCGTAAGCGCCGAAGTTCGCCCCGATCCAGCAGTTCCACGCGCTCGAGGATTTTTTGGAACGCGAAAACGGAACCAACCCCGTGCTCCCGCCGGGGCACTTTCGCAGCTCATATTTGTAAACCGCTCTCTCGGTAAAAAACTCCCCGTCGTCGGACTTTCTCGCGACATAGGGGGCCAGCTTGGCGTGCCAAAATGCCTTCCAGTAATCGGTGGACGAATCGCCGAAGAGCGGCAGCAAGTCGCCGTAATCATCCAGATACATCGCTGTTGCCATGCTCCAGTTGCGCATGTTGGACATACAACGGGTGGCTTGGCCCTTGGCTTTGGCCTTGGCCAAGGCCGGCAGCAGCAACCCGGCGAGGATCGCGATGATGGCGATCACGACCAACAACTCGATCAACGTGAAGCCACGGTTTTTGGATAGGAACCTCTGCCGTTTCATGATGCCTGAACCCGGAAAACTAGACCTGCCCCGGACAATTTACAACCGAATGTTCAGCCGTTTCCGGCACACTCCGGACAGCCCGGATCGCGCCTGATTTTCACTTCCCGAAAACTCATGCCGCGCAGATCCATCGTCAGCAACCTGCCGTACAGCGGCTCGCCCAGCCCGGCGATGATCTTGATCGCCTCCATCGCGCCGAGACAGCCGACCGTGCCCGACACCGCGCCGATCACCGGGAAGCGCCGATTCCAATCGTCCGGCTTCTCCGGGAACAGGCAGCGCAGACAGCCGGTTTTGCCCGGCGCGAAGCTCGTGATGTGAGCCTCCGTCTCGTACATCGCGCACTCGACCATCGGCTTGGCCAAGCGCACACAGGCGTCGTTCATCGCAAAGCGCTCCTCGAACAACGGCGCGCAATCCACCACCACATCCGCCTGCCCGACGAGCTCTGCGGCATTCGCCTCGCTGACGTTTTCCGACACGGCGACAATCTCAAGCCGGGGGTTGAGCGCCGTGAGCGACTCGACTGCAGTGTCGATCCGCGCTTGGCCAAGCGCGTCGTGGCGCATGAGTAATTGCCTGTTCAAATCACTCGGCTTGAGCGTG
The DNA here is from genome assembly GCA_963583225.1 of Verrucomicrobiia bacterium. Taxonomy (GTDB): domain Bacteria; phylum Verrucomicrobiota; class Verrucomicrobiia; order Limisphaerales; family UBA1096; genus UBA1096. The sequence goes on along the minus strand of CAUZVJ010000317.1, from coordinate 1,232 downwards.
CCGCCGTGGGCCAGCACCAACCGACCCACCCCGGCCGCCGCCAATTCGTAAGCCACCAAGCCGCCCAGACCACCGACGCGGCTGACCAACACCGTGGCCGCCTTGAGCCGTCGCTGCCCCGCCTCGCCGAAGCCGGCCACCGTCGTCTGCCACGAGTAAACCTCACGCTCAACATCCGTCAGTTCCGGCAAGTCACTCATCGCGTGTCACCTTGCCATCGGCCAAGCGAAAGTGGCAACCGGCCAGGCGCTTGGCTTCGCTCGGGCTGTGGGTGATGTGCAGGATCGTCACGCCAGTTTCGCGGTGCACTCGCTCGAGCAGTCGGCACATCTCCCCGTGCAGCTCCTCGTCGAGCGCGGCCAACGGCTCGTCGAGACACAGCACCGACGGCCGATGCGCCAACGCGCGGCCAAGCGCGACCCTTTGTGCCTCACCACCGCTGAGCTTTTCCGGCATGCGGTCGAGCAGCGCGGTGATCCCGAGCAACTCCGCCAGTTCATCGACACGGCTCGCGATCTCCGCTTGGCCAAGCGCGCGCAGCACCAGCGCGAAGGCCAGTTGCTCGCGCACGAGCATCGTCGGGAACAGCGCCCGGTCCTGCGGCACGTAGCCGACACCGCGCTCGGCCGGCGGCAATTGGGTCACGTCGCGCCCGCCGAGGATGATCCGTCCGCCGCTGATTTTGCGCAGACCGCAGACCGCCTCGAGCACCGTCGTTTTGCCGCAACCGCTGCGGCCCATCAGCACGCCGTAATCACCGGCGTCCAACTCGAAATTGATGTCGCGCAGCTCAAAACTGCCCTGCCGCAGCGAGATATTTTCGAAGGCGATCATGCGAAAATCCGTTTCATTCCCAGCGTCCGGGCGATGACGAACACCACGACGGCGGCGGCGATCATGATGAGCGACACCGCCAACATCCCCTCCGTGCGCCCGGCCTGCAACTCGAGAAAGGCACTCGTCGGCAGCACCTCTGTTTTCTGCCGCGTGGCCCCGGCGAAGACGAGGATCGGCCCGAACTCACCGAGCGCCCGCGCCCACGCCAGCGTGCCCGCCGCCAGCAAACCGCCCCTGGCCTGCGGCATGATCACCCGCCAAAACGCCTTCCGCCGGTTGCAGCCCAGCGTGAGGGCGACCTGCTCGAAGCGTTGCGGGATATGGTCGAACGTCACGCGCATCGTCCGCACCGCGAAGGCGCACGCCACCATGAATTGCGCCAGCACAACCGCCGG
>CAUZVJ010000316.1:0-2704 GCA_963583225.1 Verrucomicrobiia bacterium | reverse complement strand
CCAGCCGATGCGCACGTCGGTGCCAGTGACGGAGTTGAGGTAGCGCGCCCATTCCTCGCGGGTGGTTTTGTGGTCGGGATAATACGGCGGCGGCGTGACATTTTCCGGCGTGGCCACCTTGGGATGCCATTCCTCGCCAACCCATTTGACGCGCGGTTTCTCGGCGGATTTGCGGTCGTAAATATCGTACTCGGCCTCGGGCATGTTGATCTGCGCGAAGAACGGCTGTTTCTTTTTTAGGTCGTCCCAGTCCTTGCCGGCGTACACGGGGCCTTCCTTGGCGAAATTCAAATCCAGTTTGCCCGTGCCCACCACGCGCTCGCCGATATGCGTGATGTTGGCGGTGTGATAGCCGGCGTCCCGCAACAAATGCGTGATCGGTCGCACGCCGGCCGGCAGCCGGAAGCCATCCGTGCGATGGCTGCGCATGTGGTGCATGTCGGTCGTCGTCGCGTACCAGCCGGTCATCAGCGCCGACCGGCTCGGCGCGCACACCGGCGAGGTGGAATACACTTTCGTGTACCGCGTGCCCTCTCTGGCCAAGCGGTCGAGATTCGGCGTGCTGACGTTCTTTTGCCCGTAGCACGCAAGGTCGAGCGAGAAATTCTCGCCAACGATCCAGAGGATGTTGGGCCGTTCAACGGCCCACGCTTGGCCGAGTGACAGAGTAACAGAAAGAATTAACAGCAGGCGTTTCATGGGCGGGCGGAGTGTGGCCGAGGATGCCGGGCGGGGCAAGTTCCACCTTGCCGGATGCGGTTGGCGGGCGAAGACTGACTGCGATGCCAATTCAGTTTCCCATCAACCGCCGCACGGCGCTGCAGCGGTTCGGCGCGTTGGCGGTGCTGCCTCTGCTCGGCGCGGCCAAGCGCAAGCCACTGCCGGTGGCCGCCATCGTCACCGAGTACCGGAACAACTCTCACGCCGATGTCATTATTGGAAAAATTCTTGAGGGCTGGAAACAGGACGGCGGGCCGGGGCCGGATTTGACCGTGGCAGCGATGTACACCGACCAAGTGCCCAAGGGCGACATGAGCCGCGCGCTGGCCCGGAAGCACGGGTTTCCCATCACCAAAACCATCGGGGAAGCCATCACGCTCGGCACGGGCAGGGTGCAGGTGGCGGGGGTGTTGAGCATCGGCGAGCATGGCGACTATCCGTACACGCCGGACACGAAACAGCACATGTATCCGCGTCGGCGTTTTTTCGATGCCATCACCGCGACGTTGCGAAAGGCCGGCAAGGTGGTGCCGGTGTTCAATGACAAACACCTCGCCTACAATTGGAAGGACGCCCGGCACATGGTTGACACGGCGCGGCGGATGAAGATTCCGTTCATGGCCGGGTCGTCGCTGCCGGTCGCGTGGCGTTTGCCGGCGACGACACTGCCGATCGGCAGCGAAGTGGAGGCGGCGGTGGGCATCGGCTACGGCGGGATTGAGTCGTACGGCTTTCACGCATTGGAAACATTGCAGAGCCTCACCGAGCGGCGCAAAGGCGGCGAGACCGGCGTGGCCTCGGTACGCTTGGCCAAGGGCGAGGCCATTTGGCAGACGCAGCGGGACGGTTTTTGGACGATGGAACTGCTGCAGGCAGCGCTTGTGGCGGCGCAGATCAAGACAAGCGGGGCGGCGTTAAAAAAACAACTGACCGACGGGACGGTTTTTTACCTCATCGAATACCGGGACGGGCTCAAGGCAGCGGTGGCCATGGTCAATGGCATCGGCAACCAATTTGGCGCGGCGTTGAAACTGCGCGGCACGGCCAAGCCGTTCGCCAACTGGTACTGGCTGCAGGACGGCAAACCTTACGGGCATTTTGCCCATCTGCTCCGCGCCATCGAACACATGGTGCACACCGGCCAACCGGCCTACCCCGTTGAGCGCACACTGCTCACCACGGGCATTCTCGACCGAGTGATGCACAGCCAAATGCTCGGCGGCAAAAAGTTGGACTCGCCGGAACTGGCCATCAAATACAAGCCAGCCGACTGGACATTCGCCAACCGCGACGGGGAATTTCCACTTCCAAAATGAGCACACGCTCTAGACAAATCAGAAACCGGCGGCTCAAAGCTTGATGAATTCCGGCGTGATTTTGCCGTTGTCGATCGTCAGGCGAACCATGCTGGGGCGATAATCCCCGCGCGGCTGCGTCACCGAGCCGGGGTTGAGAAACAGGATGCTGCCGATAATCTCGCAGAATGGCATGTGCGTGTGGCCGAAGATAACGACGTCCGGCTCGATGCGCTTGAGCCGCTCGCGCAACGGCGCCTGAAGCCGGTGCGGATCGACAATGTGCTGAACGAAAAACTTTTTGCCATCGAGCATCACCACGGCGGACTCGTTGATCGGCATGTCGCCGTCGGTGTTGCCAAGCACGGCGGTCGTGGGCGCGATGGCTTCCATGTCGAGCACGAGCTTGTACGGGCCGATGTCGCCGGCGTGAATGATGGCATCGACGCCGGCCAGCGACTCGGTGATGTGCGGCGGCCAGTCGCCGTGATTGTCGGAGAGGATGCCGACGGTCGTCATGCGGCCTCGGGGCTGGGTTCGGGTGGAGTTTCGGTCTCCTCGTCGTCTTCGGTTTCGGGTTCCGGCTCGGTGGCGTCGAGCGCCTCGCTCCATTTCATCGCCCCGGCAAACAGACCCGTGAACAGCCCGGTACCGAGCAGTGACTTGAGGCCAAACACCCATGTTGGCGG
>CAUZVJ010000315.1:0-2745 GCA_963583225.1 Verrucomicrobiia bacterium | reverse complement strand
CCAGCTCGGCGACGGTCATGCGCTTGGCCATGGCGGTGACGATCTCGTGGATCAACTCGCCGCCCATCGGTCCGACGCACGCGCCGCCGAGGATTTCTCCCGACTCGGGATCGCACAACAATTTCACAAAGCCGTGCATTGCTTCCATGATGATCGACTTGCCATGGTCGTTGAACGGATAACTCGCGGTGAGGTACGGGATGCCCTGTGCCTTGGCCGTTTTTTCAGTGTGGCCGACGGTGGCACTTTGCGGGTCGGTGAACACCACGCTGATGAGCATCCGGTAATCCATCGAGCGCAGACTGCCGGGGTGCAGAATGTTATGCGCGGCGACCTCGCCCTGCTGAATGGCGAGGTGCACGATCTCGTGCGGGCCGGTGCAATCGCCCCCGGAAAAAATGTGCGGCGCGCTGGTCCGCATGTGCGCGTCGCAGATGATACGGCCGCTGTCGGTCTCGACGCCGGCGTTTTCGAGCGCGAGCGACCCGGTGTTCGGCGATCGGCCAAGCCCGTGGAACACTGCCTCTGCGCGGACTTCGTGTTGAGCACCGTCGCGCTCGAACGCGATCACTTTTTCGTTGCCGTCCTGCCGCGCGTCGGTGAGCGAGCAGCCGGTGTGGACGGTGATGCCTTCGTCGCGGAAGGCGGCCTCGACTTCGCCGGCGACATCGTCGTCGAACGCTTTGAGGATGTGCGGGCTGCGCTGGAGCAGCGTGACCTCGGCGTCGAACCGCGCAAAAAACTGGGCGAACTCGACCGACACCGCGCCGCCGCCGAGCACGATAACCGACTTGGGCAGCGACTCAAGCTCGAGGGCGTCGTCGCTGGTCATGCAGCCGAGCTTGGCCAAGCCGGGCAGCGGCAGTTTGGCGACGCGTGAGCCGGTGGAAATCATAAACTGCCCGGCAGTGACTGCTTGGCCGTTGTCGAGTTCGAGCGTGTGAGGGTCGCGGAACCTGGCCAAGGCGCGGATCAACTCGAAGCGGCCGTCCTGCAGTTGGCCGCGCCGGTAGCCGGCGAACTCCTCGACCATCGCCGCCTTGCGCCGCATCACCGACGGGAAGTCGAAGCCGATTTCGCCCGGCTCGAGCCCCCAAATGCCGGAGCGCCTGGCCTGGAACCGCACATCGGCCGCGTGCAGCAACGCTTTCGTCGGCATGCAACCGCGCAGGATGCAGAGTCCGCCCAGTTCCCCGCCGGCCTCGATGATGACGGTGCGTTTGCCGGCGGCGGCGCTCGCCCGGGCGGTGGCATGGCCGGCACTGCCTCCGCCGATCACGGCAACGTCAAAATCGTAATCTCCCATATCGCTTGGCCAAGGTGTACCGGAGCGAAGGCCGAGCGGGAAGGTTTGACTTTTGGCGGTTCAACCAGTAGCCAAGTCGCCCATCGGAGAAACTAAAAATGGCCGCTAAAGCATCCCCCAAGACCGCCGGACTGGACAAACGCACCGCTGACCTCGAGTCCGCCATCGCCGCGATCACCAAGAGTTTTGGCGAAGGCTCGATCATGCGGCTCGGTGCCGAGGGGGCGAACCTGAAGATCGACGCGATCTCCACCGGCTCGCTTGGCCTCGACATCGCGCTTGGCGTGGGCGGCGTGCCGCGGGGGCGCATCGTGGAGATTTATGGGCCGGAGTCATCCGGCAAGACGACGCTCGCGCTGCACATCGTGGCCAACGCGCAAAAGGCCGGCGGCACAGCGGCCTTCATCGATGCCGAGCACGCGCTCGACCCGCCGTACGCGGCCAAGCTGGGGGTCAACCTCGAGGAGTTGCTGATCTCCCAGCCGGACAGCGGCGAGGAGGCGCTGACGATCTGCGAGACGCTGGCCCGCTCCGGCGCGGTGGACGTGATCGTGATCGACTCGGTGGCAGCGCTTGTGCCCAAGGCGGAACTCGAGGGCGATATGGGCATGGCGACGATGGGCATGCAGGCGCGGCTCATGAGCCAGGCGCTGCGGAAGCTGGCCGCCATCCTCGGCAAGTCCAAGACGATGTGCCTGTTCACCAACCAAATGCGAGAGAAGGTCGGCGTGATGTTCGGCAGCCCGGAGACGACGCCCGGCGGCAAGGCGCTCAAGTTTTACGCCAGCGTGCGGATCGACATTCGGCGGCGCGAACAAATCAAGGACAACATGGGCAACGTGATCGGCAACCACATCCGCACCAAGGTGGTGAAGAACAAAGTGTCGCCGCCGTTCATGGAGGCCGAGTTCGACATCATCTACGGGCAGGGCATCAACTGGGAGGGCGACCTGATCGCCGTCGGCTTGGCCAAGGAGATCATCGTGAAAAAGGGCGCTTGGCTGCAGTTCGAGGGCGAGATGATCGGCCAAGGCAAGGAAGCCTCCCGCAAGGCGCTACAGGACGACCCGGCATTGGCGCAAAAAATCCTCGCCAAAATCAAGGGCGAATCCGCCGAGGAACCCGCCGCAGAGGAAAAACCGGCAGAGGAAGCCGAGCCAGCCGCCGAGCCCGAATCCGCCGAGGAGTAAGCCCTTGGCCAAGCGGGTCGGCCTTAATTTGGCACTTTTCCCGCTTGACGCGCCGGGGCGGCTGGGCTACCAATCCGCCCGCTATGAAAGATGGAGTGGCAACAAGCGTTATGGGGCGGGTCGTACTGGTACTCGGCCAGGGTCGGGCTTGTTGCGGATAAGTTAAAATTTCCAAGACACCCACGACCCAAACGGTCGTGGGTTTTTTTTTGCAAAACCAAGTTTTAAAATGAGCCAGACAACAGAATC
>CAUZVJ010000314.1:0-2791 GCA_963583225.1 Verrucomicrobiia bacterium | reverse complement strand
CGGCAAGTCGCCGCTGGATTTCGCGTGGATGCCGAGGGGCGTGGCCGCAAGTAACCTGCTGCTCTCCGCCGGGGCCAAGCCGGGCAGCGAACTGCGCCCGCCAACCGAGCCGAAAACGAAAACGGAGTCGCCGACAGAAGAAGATGCCAAGCCGTAGCGCGTTTACCCGGCGGCAATCTTGGCCAAACGATCGCGGGCCTTTTGTCCTGCCTTTGTGTCGCCGCACTCATCGGCCACGCGATGCAGCAGCGCGAGCGCCCGCTCCGTGTCGTCCAGTTTCCCCGAGTAAAGGTTGCAGAGATGGATGGCGACCCATCCCCAGCGGGCCGAGGGGATGTTCATTTCCAGCATCTCCTCGTACTCCATCGCGGCGGCGCGAAAGCTGCCCAAGTCTTTCTCGTAAATCTCGGCGATGCGCTTGTAAACATGGTATTCCTCAGGAAAAACTTTGAGGTATTCGCGGAAGGAATCAATGGCATCGACATATGCCCCGTCGGCCCAGATCGACTCGGCTTCCTCGTACATGTCGGCCTTTCGAGACTTGTCGCTTTTGGTTAAATAATTCCCGCCGACCCGTTCGCCGGCCAGGCTGCTGACATCACGCGCCACGAGCAGCGCAAAAACCAACAAGGCAGCAAGCATTCCCGAGAAATAGGTCATTATGCCGCCCTTTTTTCCGGGCGGCTCCGTATTCCCGGCGTTCTCGACCTGGTTGGTTTTCCCGTCCTTTGCCGGCGGCTCGGTCTTTTTTGGGCGTTTCTTTTCAACCTTGACCGGCGGCGTGTTGGAGAGCATGCGGTTGACCTCGCCGAGATCGTATCCCTTGTCGGTGCTGCCAGTTTCCTCGCCTCGAACCTCGACCGGCTTCTCTTCCTCCCCGTCCAACTCGACGCTGAACCGGTCCAGTTGCATATTCTCATACGCATCGCGAAAGCCCCCCCAGCACCAGATGGCGACATAGACGCTAAGTGGATACAGAATGAGTCGTGAGATCAGTTTCACGGGCAGCCATTCGTAGCAGTCCCGGCCCGGCAATGAAACGCAAAACAGCTTGCCATCGCCGCTTGGATTCCGTCTCATCCGGCGCATGGCACTTCGCACATTTTTCCGAATGACAATTCTCACTGCGCTTGGCTTGGCTGTGGCGCTTGGCCAAGCGAGCGCCGCACCGGCCACGGCACTGGTCTGTTTCGGCAGCTACTCTCCCGCCGACAAGGAGAGCGTTCACCTGTTTCAACTCAACCTGAAGGACGGCAGCCTGAAAAAACTCAGCGCCGTGGACGGCCTGAAAAACCCGTCGTTCCTCAAAATTCACCCAAGCGGCAGGTTCCTTTACACGGTCAACGAAGTCTCCACGTTCGACGGCAAACGCAGCGGCGGCGTGACGGCGTTCGCGCTCGACACGCAGGCCGGCAAACTAACCCAGCTCAACCAGCAGCCGTCTGGCGACACCGGACCGTGCCACCTCACCGTTGATGCCACGGGCAAATTCGTGCTCGTCGCTCACTACGGCGGCGGCAGCACCTCGGTGTTGCCGATCAACGCTGACGGCTCCGTCGGTGCGGTGGTTTCGCAAATCAAACACAAAGGCTCCAGCGCCTCGCCGCGCCAAAAAGCGCCGCACGCCCACTCGGTGCACGTCGGCCCGAATAACAAATTTGCCTTCGCGCCCGACCTCGGCATCGATAAAGTGCTTGTGTTCAGCTTCGACGAAAAAACCGGCACAATCGCCGAGACCAAGTTTGGCGGCGCGAAGCTCGAGCCCGGCTCCGGCCCGCGCCATTTTGGATTTCACCCAAGCGGCAAATTCGCCTACGTGATCAACGAAATGAAACAGACCGTCACCGCCTTCCGCTACCGGGCCAAGCGCGGTCGGCTCAAGACGCTGCAAACCATTTCCACCGTGCCCCACCCGGTCGAGGGCAACAGCACCGCCGAAGTGCTCGTCCACCCAAGCGGCAAGTTTCTCTACGGCTCGAACCGCGGCCACAACAGCATCGCCATGTTCCGGATCAACGAAAAGAGCGGCAAGCTGACCGCGCTTGGCCACGAGTCGACCCGGGGCTCCACCCCGCGAAACTTCGGCATCGACCCCACCGGGCAGTTTCTCCTTGCTGCCAACCAGCAAAGCGACAACGTCGCCGTGTTTCGCATCAACCGGGACACCGGCAAACTCAAGTTCACCGGCAACGAGATCAAGCTCAGCAAGCCGGTTTGCGTCCGGATGATTTTGCAAAAATGATGAAGCGATATTGGGATAATATCCGTCTGCCAATCGCCATGCTTTCCACACTGGCGCTTGTCCTGTTATTGAGCGGTTGCGGCGGGCAAACGGAGAAAGCGCTGGAAGCCGATACCGCCGAGGAATCGGCCAACGACCTGATTACATTTTTCGAGAATGCCGAAGCTCCCATCAAGCAATTAGCCAAGACAGCAAGCGATGCTCTGGAACAGCGCAACTACACCCTGGCGATCAACTGCGTCAACCAACTCTTCGCCAACGCCGTAAAGCTGAACGCCGACCAGTTCATGGTCGCCAGCGAGACGATGGTCAACATTCAGCAGACACTCATCGAGGCCGCCGAGGGCGGCGACAAAAAAGCTCAATGGCTGCTGAACACGATGGTCGATATCAGGAGAGGTTAATTCCCTTCCATTTCCTTGCGACTTCAACGACTGGACTTCCTTCTCCAATTCGTCGCGCTCCTCCTCCGCCAACCGTAGTTTTCGGGTGAAGCGATCAATCCGACGTTGAAGCCATTCCGGTTCCTCCTGTTCCCCTTCGGGTTCA
>CAUZVJ010000313.1:0-2797 GCA_963583225.1 Verrucomicrobiia bacterium | reverse complement strand
CGAAACTGACCGCCCCGTGGGGCAAGCCCGCCCCGGCCGGCAACGAGTTGTCCCGTCGCTCCGCCTTCAAGTTGGCCATGGGTGTCGGCGGCCTGGCTGCCGCCGGAACGACCCCGGCCGCCGCCCAATCCGCGAAGGATCCGCGCAAGGCCTCGCCCAAGCGGTACGGCATGAAGAAGTCGATCAACCAGTGGGCGTTCCCGTACCCGGAACGGATGAACCTGCGCGAGTGCCTGCAGTTGGCCAAGGACGCCGGGTTCGACGGCATCGAGTTGAACTACGACCTCGAAAACGACCTGTCGCCCAAGCACGGCCCGAGGGATTACCGGAAAATCCGGAAGATGGCCGACGACATCGGCATCGCCATCAGCGGAGTGTGCTCGTTTCTGTTTTGGCCATATCCGCTGACGAGCAACGACCCCGCCGAGCGAGCGCGCGGGATGGAACTGGCCGGGTTGATGACTGAGGCCGCGCATCATTTGGGCACGGAAAATCTGCTCGTGGTGCCCGGCGCAGTGCACATGCCGTGGCGCGAGGATCACGACCCCACGCCGAACGACGTCTGCGACCGGCGAGCCAGGGCCGCGATCGGCAAGCTGCTGCCCACGGCCGAGAAACTGAAGGTGCACCTGAACATGGAGAACATTTTCTTCAACGGCTACCTGCTCTCGCCGGAGGAGATGATCCGGTTCGTGGACCGGTTCGGCAGCGAGTACGTGCAGGTGCATTTCGACACCGGCAACATCATGTTGTTCCAGTTCCCCGAACACTGGGTTCGCATCCTCGGCAAACGCATCCGCAACGTGCACTTCAAGGAATTCACCAAGAAGGGAACGGACCACTCGCTGGAATCGTTCCGGCCGCTGCTTGACGGGACGACCGACTGGCCGGCTGTTATCGAGGCGTTTGACGAGACCGGATACGACGGCTACCTGACTTTCGAGTATTTTCATCCCTACCCCCATTACCCCGAGGCGCTGATTTACCAGACCTCCGACTCGCTCAACCGCATGCTCGGTCGAGCGGTGTAACTTGTGCCACAAAAAAGTTCGCCTTCGGGCGGCGTGTCCCTACACTCCGCGCCCGCATGGGCAGGGAGCCAACCACCAGCAAATATATCGAGGTTCGCGAGTCGGAGATTCATGGCACCGGCGTGTTTGCCAGGACCAAGGTGCCGAAGGGCAAAAAGGTCATCGAATACATCGGCGAAAAGATCACCAAGAAGGAATCGGAACGCCGCAGCATCGCGCTCATCGAGAAAAACCAGGGCAGCAAGACCGACGGCGCGGTGTACATCTTCGAGGTGAACAAACGCCACGACATCGACGGCAACATTCCGGAGAACACCGCCCGGTTCATCAACCACTCCTGCGATCCCAATTGTGAGCCCGACGTCATCAAGAACCGCGTCTGGCTCATCTCCACCCACAAGATCAAGAAGGGCGAGGAGTTGAGCTACAACTACGGCTTCGACCTTGAGGACTACGAGGAGCACGAGTGCAGGTGCGGCGCCAAAAAATGCATCGGCTACATCACCGCCAAGGATAACTGGCCCAAGCTCAAAAAACTCGTCGCCAAGAAAAGGAAGAAGGCCAAAAAAGTGAAGAAAAAGGCGGCCAAAAAAACCGGCAAGGCCAAAAAGAAATCAAAAAAGAAGGCCAAGCAATAACCACGCTTGGCCAGGCGCTAGGGCGCTAATATCCGCCGCGCAGTTCTTCCTGTAGTTTCTGGCCGAACTTGGGCATGTCTGCCTCCGGTGGCTGGTAGCCCTCCGGCGGCACCAAGGCCGGGCGACCGTACTGGTCCACATGCCATTCGCACTTGACCCCATCGGAAAATGTCACCGAGCCGCTCGCCACCACGCCCGGCTGCGTCACGGGTGACACCGTCAGGGAAACTTCCCCACCACCGCCAGCGTCACCCGCCAGCGAGTCGTCGGCCGGCGACGAAGTTTCGCCCAAGGGTTCCTCCGGCGCGGGGAACGGGTTATCCGGTGTCGGGCCATCCACCGGGGTTGACTTTTCCTCCGCTTCGGGCTCCTCCGGCTCCTCCTCATCCTTGGGCGTCAACTCGAGGTCGCCCACAAGGAACCGCACGTCCATGTAGGTCATGTGGATTTCCATCTCGGATTCGAGGCGTGACTGAACGGCGGACAGGTCGAGCCCTTCCTCAATCCAGCCGGCGACTGTCTTTTTTTGATTCTCGTCGAGTTGCATAATTACCCCTTTGGCAAACCAAGCGCTTGGTTTGCGGCCGCGCTCTGACTACCCGCACCCCCGCCAAGAAACAAGCCCGAAACGACTCGAAGCCGGAGACTGCAGTCCCGGCCAACGACTCGGAACCGATGATGCTGAATTTCTCGCTCTTTGGAAACCGCTGTGCTAGGTTGGCCCCGATGATTTCCAGCATCGCCAAAAAGGAGACTCCCACGGAAACCAAAGTCCGCGTCGGCGACGAGCGCCTGCTCAAGGTGAGCGAAGAGGCCGGTAACAAGGTGCGTTCGCTGCTCGAGCGGCAGGGGCGTCCCGGGGGTGTGCTGCGCGTGGCGGTGGTCGGTGGCGGTTGCTCCGGCTTGCAGTACAAACTGGATTTACAGGACGCGCCGGCGCACCGCGACATCCTCGTCGAGAGCTACGGTATCCGCGTGGTGGTCGATCCGAAAACGGCGCTGTACGTCACCGGCAGCCAGTTGGACTATGCCGACAAGCTGGAGGACGGCGGGTTCAAGGTGAACAATCCCAACGCCGCGAGCACCTGTTCCTGCGGCGAAAGTTTCAGCGCCTGATCGGGGCGGCCA
>CAUZVJ010000312.1:0-2809 GCA_963583225.1 Verrucomicrobiia bacterium | reverse complement strand
GTGTGGGACACCGGCGGCCGCGAGTATCTCGACATGACCATGGCGTGGGGCGCGGCGCTCATCGGCCACGCGCACCCGAAAGTGCTTGAGGCAGCCAGCGCGGCGGCGGCGAACGGAGCGAATTTCGGCGCCGTGAACCGGCTGATGGTTGAACTCGCGGAGCGCATCGCCGACATCAGCCCATGCGTCGAGCGCATCCGGTTTGTCGCCAGCGGCACCGAGGCGACGATGCTCTGCCTGCGAACCGCGCGAGCGACGACCGGGCGGGCGAAGATTTTGAAATTTGAGGGCGCGTATCACGGTCAACATCCCGAAGGGGTGACAAGCTTGGTCGGCAGCGATCCGCCCGAATTACCGCAGCCGGATTCCTCCGGCACCGGTGCACCGTGGGTCGAGCGCGATGTGCTGGTCGCGCCGTACAACGACCTCGCCGCAACACGTCAAATTCTTACCGACTACGCCGACGAACTGGCCGCCGTGATCGTCGAGCCGTTACACCGCTGCATCCCACCGGTGGACGGTTTTTTGCGGGGACTGCGCGAGGCCACGGCCAGGCTGGGGATTGTGCTGGTATTTGACGAAGTGGTCACCGGCTTCCGCCTGGCCTTGGGAGGCGCGCAGGAATATTACGGCGTGTCACCCGATCTCGTGGCCTACGGCAAGGGGCTGGGCGGCGGCTTCCCGATTGGCGCATTCGGGGGGCGGGCCGATGTCATGGAGGCAGTGAACGAGCAGCGGTTGCCCGGGCCGAACTACGCGTGGTCCGCCTCGACGACGGGCGGCAACCCGGTGTCCTCGGCGGCGGCGTTGGCCACCATCGACGTGTTCTGCGAGCCTGGCGTTTATGATCGGTTGCACGCGATGGGGCGGCGGTTGCGGGAGTCGCTTGGCCAAGCGCTTGGCCAGGCGGGCGAGACGGCGCAGGTGCTCGGCGACGGGCCGCTGGCGCAGTCGGTGTTCATCGATCGCCCGGTGCGAAGTCATCGCGACTGGCTCGCCGCCGACCGCGAACGTGGCCGAGCCGTGATGCTTGAACTGCTCCGCAGCGGCGTGTTCCTCAATCCAATGGGCACCAAACTTTACCTCTCACTCGCGCACGGAGAAAAAGAGATCGACGAGCTGGCCACTCACTTCGCCGCCGCGCTGCAAGCCACCCGCCCGGCTTGACTTTCGGGCGACATCGACCGATCAGCCCTGTTCCAGTTATGCAACCAACCATTCAAACCATCACCGATGTTTTCGACAATCGAGGCAACGACAGCTACGGAGTCGAGGCCGTCACGCAGCTTCAGCATGCGTTGCAGAGCGGCCTGTTGGCGGAGGAAGCCGGGGCAGGAACGGGGCTTGTGGTAGCGTCGCTGCTGCATGATATCGGGCATATTTTCGAGGCGGAATCGCTCCCCGAAAGCTGCGACGAAAACATGGATGACAGGCATGAGTTTCGGGCCAACTGCTGGCTGAAGGAACAGTTCGGCCCCGAGGTCGCCGATCCGATCCGGCTCCACGTGCTGGCCAAGCGCTACCTCTGCACCGCGGACTCCGGCCACGAGGAGACGCTCTCGCCGACATCGCGCAAAAGCTACCACGACCAAGGCGGCACAATGGATGCGGAGGAGCGAGCGGCGTTCGAGAGCGAGCCGTTTTTCCGCGAAGCACTCGAGCTGCGAAAGTGGGACGACCTGGCCAAGGACACCGACAAGACCACGCCTTCGCTCGAGCACTTTCACCCCGCACTCGAAGCCTACTTGAAGTCTGTATGATTAAGTCCGCGTTCCTCGAACTGCTGCGGAACGAATCTCCATTTTTCGACAGTATCATTCATGGCGTGGATCACTGGCGGACGGTGGAACGAAATGGCCTGTACTTAAGCCAATTCAACAATGCTGACAAAGAAGTCATCTCCTATTTTGCCTATGTTCACGACTGTATGCGCCTGAATGAAGGTGAAGATTCAAAACACGGTTTGAGAGGAGCACGATTTGCCGACAGGCATCGCGAGTTGATTCTTCTCGATGACACTCAATTCAGGCAACTCACGGACGCCTGTGCAGGCCATACATATGGTAAGCGTCCTGACTGTGTCACAATCAACACTTGTTGGGACGCTGACAGGCTCGATATCGGTCGTGTGGGTGTCGCTGTAAATCCGGATTATTTAGTTTCGGAAGAAGCCAAGAGAATTGCCCGCGCCAAAGACTTTGGTGTGCTAGAACAATTTAATAGTTCATCGCACCGGAACTGATGAGCGGCTTGTCTGCGTAGTCGTCTAAATAAACTCGTTGATGAGGTTCTCGAGGAATTCCTGGCGGCCGCTTTCGTTTTTGTCGGCTTCGCCTTTCTTTAGCATGTAGGTTTCGAGGGTTTTGAAACTTGCTTTGCCGACCGCGAACGTGGCCGAGCCGTGATGCTTGAACTGCTCCGCAGCGGCGTGTTCCTCAATCCAATGGGCACGAAGCTTTACCTCTCCCTCGCCCACACCGAAGCCGACCTCGACGCGTTCACCACTCACTTCGCTGCCGCACTGCAATCCACCCGCCGCGATGAAGTAGAAGATATTGAATGAGAAAAAGAAGAATCCAGAAGAATTGAAAGCTGAAGGGAAATAAAAAGAATACTTACCCCAATAAGCGCGGTTCTTGTCATCGCAACGGGATATATCCTAAGGGGCTGGCATAGCTAAGGGTTAGGAAAGACTATGTCAGAGGCATGTATGAAAGGAAGAGTCGACTAAGCGGAAAGCAGAGAGGAAAGAGGATCGAAATGTTTGTAGCAGGAGCCACAGCCAGAGCGGCAGCGGAGATAACAGGAG
>CAUZVJ010000311.1:0-2818 GCA_963583225.1 Verrucomicrobiia bacterium | reverse complement strand
GTAAACGCGAAGAACGCGAAAGGGTTTACTCCTCTTCACCGAGCAGCGGCGGCTAAATCTCCTTCGCCGGAATTAGTTGAACAATTGATTTCTCATCGGGCTAAAATAAATGCGCGCACCAAAGCGGGAACCACGCCGTTAGACTGGGTTGTTGACAATAAAAAAATATTAGAATTGCTCCGCAACCACGGCGGCAAGACGGGTGAAGAATTGAAAGCTGAAGGGAAATGAAACACATACTAATCACAACAATCGCAGCCGTGGTGCTGGTGGGGTGTGCGACTCCGGAACCGACGGCTACCCTTGCACCCGGGACGCCCATCTGGGCAGCGGCCGAGGCGAGGCACAGGGATATTGTCCTCCGACATCTTAGTGCAGGTCTTCAACAAGGACGGAGCGTATATTCATACAAATTAATGAACGGTCGCACCCAACGCATCAACGCTTGACCAAGCGCATGACGGCTCCGTTGGTCTCGGTGGTGTTGCCGGTGCGCGATGCAGCGGCGACGGTTGAGCGTGCGGCACGTTCCATTCTCGATTCCACCCTTCGCGAGCTCGAACTCATTGTCATCGACGACGGCTCCGCCGATGGCAGCGCGGCGATCGTTCGGCAAATGTCCGATCCGCGCCTGCGCTTGGTTCAGCAGGACGCACTTGGCGTCTGCGCCGCGGCCAATCGCGGAACCGCCGAGGCGACCGCGCCGGTGATCGCGCGGATGGACGCCGACGACTTCTCGCATCCCGCCCGGCTCGAAAAACAACTTTCGCTGTTGCACCACTCCGGCGCGGACATGGTCGGTTGCCGCGTTCGCATCGTCGATGCGCTTGGCCATCCGGTCGGGTCGATGCAGCGCTACGAGCAGTGGAGCAACTCGCTGACCGAGCCGGGGCGGATTGCCGCCATGCGGTTCGTCGAGTTGCCGATCGTCAATCCGACGCTCCTCGCCAAACGCGAGGTGTTCGAGTTGGGCTTTCGCGACGGCGCTTGGCCGGAGGATTACGACCTCTGCCTCCGCGCACTTGCCCAAGGCCGCACGGCGGCCAAGGTGCCGGAGGTGCTGTTCGACTGGATCGACTCCGGTGACCGGTTGACCCGCACCGACGAGCGCTACTCGCCGGAAGCCTTCGATCGCTGCCGACGAGCGCACCTCCTCGACGGGCCACTCGCAGGCCGAACCGAGGTTGACATGTGGGGTGCGGGCCAAGCCGGCAAGCCGTGGCTGCGCTGGTTGCTTGCGGAGGGATTCACCGTGCGCCACGTCATCGAGGTTTCGCCGAAAAAAATCGGCACGAAAATTCACGACACCCCCGTCATCGCCGACACCGAACTCCCCCCGCCCGACGGCACGCCGCTGATCATCGCCGTCGGTGCCGCCGGAGCCCGCGAACTCATCGAGGCCGACGTGGCCAAAAAAGGCTACGTCCGGGGCATAGACGCTTGGTTTGTCTGCTGACTACTGTCCCAACGGGATGCCCTGGTCGATGAGCATGACGGGGATGTCCTGGCGAATGGGAAACATGATTTTGCCGTCCTCGCGGATGAGGCCGCCGTCAATCGGCTCGGCGACTTTTTCGTCAACGCGATCGACGAGCGTCCCGGCTTGGATGCGTTTGTTGAGGTCGTCGACCAGTTCCGCGCCGGCCTTGGCCAAGGGCTGGTGAGTCT
This sequence comes from Verrucomicrobiia bacterium, assembly GCA_963583225.1. Taxonomy (GTDB): domain Bacteria; phylum Verrucomicrobiota; class Verrucomicrobiia; order Limisphaerales; family UBA1096; genus UBA1096. Next base: position 1,150 of record CAUZVJ010000311.1, on the reverse strand, counting down.
CGGGGCAACACATGATTTCGAGTAGTTTTTCGTCCATGACTGTGATCAGTTTTCGAGCGCTTTTTGCGCGGCGGCGTAAACGGCCTTGAGCGGCACGGCGGCCTTGGCGGCGACTTCGCGGCACGACTCGTACTCCGGCGCGGCCTGCACCAACTCACCGTTCAGGCGGCCAAGCTTGACCCGCACTTGGCCAAGTGGCGTCTCGACAGTGACGACTTCGCGGCGGAGTTTGCGCCGTTCGGCGGCGTGGCGGCGGATGCCCAGCGCGGTGGTTTCGCGCAGGATCATTTCGCTGAACCGATCTGCATCGGCCTCGGCGCACAGCACGGTGAGCAGCACGCCGGGCCGGTTTTTTTTCATTTGGATCGGCGTGTGGAACACGTCGAGCGCACCGGCTTCCAGCGCGGTTTCGACGAAATGGCCCAAGTGCTCAGCGTTGATGTCGTCGAGGTTCGTCTCGATGACTGTGACGGTGTCGCGCTCCCAATCGAGCGGCTTGGCCTCGGGCGCGGTGGCCGCTTGGCCAAGCACGGCGCGGAGGACGTTGGGCCGTGTGAGCATGTCGCGCGTGCCCAAGCCGTAGCCGATCCGCTCCGGTGTCACGCCGCGCATCAGCTCGAACGACTCGGCGAACTCGGCCAGCAACGCCGCGCCGGTGGGGGTGACGAGTTCGTGCGGCTCGTCGCATTGGTTCACGATGACGCCGCGCGCGCCGAGAATTTCCAGCGTGGCGGCGGTCGGCACCGGGAAACGGCCGTGCGCGCAATCGACCCAGCCGGTGCCCTCGGTGACCGGCGCGGCGAGCACACGCGGTTTGCCGAGCAGCTCGAGCGCGATGCAGCCGCCGACGATGTCGATGATTGAGTCCACCGCGCCGACCTCGTGAAAGTGCACTTCGTCCGGCGGCATGCCGTGAACCTTGCCCTCGGCCACGGCGACCCGGCGGAAGACGGCGATCGACTTTTCCTTCACCCAAGCGCTGAGCGCGCTGCCGTTGATGAGCGACCGGATGTCAGAAAAGGTGCGCTCGTGCGAGTGACCGCCATTGTCGTCGTGACTGTGCGTATGCAAATGGCTGTGTTCGTGCGAGTGCGAATGCTCGTGTGACTGTTCATGACCGTCCCCTTTCCCCTCGCCTTCGGCGGGAAGT
>CAUZVJ010000310.1:0-2825 GCA_963583225.1 Verrucomicrobiia bacterium | reverse complement strand
ATGTCGTGGTGGGCATTTTCCGCACCTCGGAGGAGGGCCGCTACATTTATGCCAACCACCGGTTGGCGGAGCTTTACGGGTACGACTCCCCGGCGCAGCTGATCGAGGCCATCGGGGACATCGAGGGGCAGCTGTACGTGGAGTCCAAGCAGCGGGATTTGTTCCTGGAACTCATCCAGCAACATGGGCGAATTGAGCAGTTCGAGTCGGAGATTTTCCGGCGGGACGGCTCGCGGATCTGGATCTCGGAGACGGCCCGGACGGTGCGGGACGAGTCGGGCAAGGTGCTTTTCTACGAGGGCACGGTGCAGGATATCGTCGAGCAAAAGGGGGCCGAGCTGGAGCTGCGCCGCTCGGAGATTTTGTTTCATTCGCTGGTGGAAAACCTGCCGCAAAACATTTTTCGCAAGGACGCCGCCGGGAAATTCACCTTTGCCAACAAACGGTTCTGCGGGGAGTTGGGCAAGACGCGCCGGGAGATCATCGGCAAAACCGACCTTGATTTTTTTCCGGCTGATCTGGCGAAAAAGTACCGGGAGGACGACATCGGCATCATGGAGAGCGGCGAGTCGCTGGACACGGTGGAGGAACACGTCACGCCCGAGGGCGAGAAATCGTGGGTGCATGTCGTCAAGACGTCGATCTGCGACGAGGCCGGCCGGTGCACCGGCGTGCAGGGCATTTTTTGGGATGTCACCCTGCAGAGGCGCACCGAGATCGCGCTGGCGCACGAGCGAGACCTGTTGCGCACGCTGCTCGACAGCATCCCGGACCGGATTTATTTCAAGGATCGCGACAGCCGGTTCCTGATGATCAGCCGCGCCGTGGCCAAGGACTTCGGGCTCGACGATCCCGGGGAGGGGGTGGGGAAAAAAGACGCCGATTTTTTCAGCGAGGAACACGCCCGGCTCGCGCTCGAGGACGAGCAGGCCATCCTCAGGACTGGCCAGGCTATCATTGGCAAGACGGAAAAGGAAACCTGGAACGACGGCCGTGAAGGGTGGGTGTTGACGACCAAGATGCCGATGCGAAACGCCGACGGCGAAATCGTCGGGACGTTCGGTATTTCCAAGGACATCACCGCCCTGAAGGAGGCGGAGGCCGAACTGGCCCAGGCCCGGGATGCCGCGCTCGACTCGGCGAGGGTCAAGTCGGAGTTCCTTGCCAACACGAGCCATGAGATTCGCACCCCGATGAATGCCATCGTGGGCATGACCGGGCTGCTGCTGGGCACGCCGCTGAACGAACAGCAGCGCGAATTTCTCACCACCATCCGAGAGAGCGCCGACGCCCTGCTGGGGGTCATCAACGACATCCTCGATTTCTCAAAAATCGAGGCGCGCAAGCTGGAGATTGAGGAGGCTCCGTTTGACCTGCGCGAGACGGTCGAGAGCGCCGTGGATCTTTTGGCAGAGCGGGCCCAGGACAAGGGGCTGCATCTGGCCTGTCTTGTGTTTGAGGACGTGTGGACGGGCGTCATCGGCGACGCGGGGCGGCTGCGCCAGATCGTGACTAACCTGGTTGGCAATGCGATCAAGTTCACCCAGCAGGGCGAAGTCACGGTGCGGCTCAACACCGTGGGCGAGACCGGCCGGGAGGTGACGATCCGCTGCGAGATTGTTGACACCGGCATCGGCGTTCCTGCGGAGGCGCAAAAAAACCTGTTCCAGCCGTTCACCCAGGGGGACGGGTCGCTCTCCCGCCGATATGGCGGCACCGGCCTTGGCCTGACCATCTCCAAGCAGTTGACAGAGATCATGGGCGGCCGGATTGGGTTCGAGAGCAAACTGGGACAGGGATCGAGTTTCTGGTTTGAGCTGCCCCTGCGCAAGCAGCTCGAGCCCGGGCCGGAGGAGGCGCAGCGGCAACTGTTGGCCGGCCTGAACGTGCTGGTCGTCGATGACAACGAGACCAACCACCAGATTTTGCGCCACCAACTGCGCTCGCGGCGGATCAAGACCACCGAGGCTCGTGAGGCGGCCGGGGCGTTGCAGTTGCTCCAGGAGGCCGTCGCCACCGACCATCCATTTCAGGTGGTCATTCTGGACAGTGAAATGCCGGAGGAGGACAGCTTCGGCTTGGCCCGGGTCATCAAGGACGATCTGCTTTTTGCCGAGTTGAAACTGATCCTGCTGACCCCGATGGGGAATGTGTTGCCGCCCGACTCATGGCAGGGAGCCGGCATCGATGACTGCCTCGCCAAGCCGGTCAAGCAATCGCGGTTGCTCGAGTGCCTCATTCGCCTGCTCAACGGCGAAGCCGTTTCTGGCGATCAGCCGCCCGCTGGTCAGCACGCAACGGTTGAAGCCAAGCCGCTCAGGATATTGGTGGCGGAAGACAATCCGGTGAACCGCAAAGTCATGCTGCTGCAACTCGAGAACCTCGGCTACGCGGCGGACGCCGTGGCCAACGGACTCGAGGCCGTCGAGGCGGTTCGCAGAACGTCCTACGATGTCGTGCTGATGGATTGCCACATGCCGGAGATGAACGGCGGCGAGGCCACCCGCGCCATCCGCCAACTCCCGGGGCGCGCTCGGCAAATCCGCATCCTGGCGGTCACCGCCAACGCCGACCCGGACGAAAAACGCAAATGCCTCGATGCCGGCATGGACGACTACCTCATTAAGCCGATCGACCTCGAGCAGCTTGGCCAGGCGCTGGGAGGGATCGCCTCCGAAATTGGCGCGGTGCGGGGGGAAGCCGGCTCAGGCGACACCGACTCCATTGTCGAGGGGCTTCGCTCCTTCGGCGATGCCGCCGTGGTGGCGGAACTGATCGACCTGTTTCTGCAGGACGCCCCGGCGCGGCTGGCCCAGGCCCGGGAG
>CAUZVJ010000309.1:0-2837 GCA_963583225.1 Verrucomicrobiia bacterium | reverse complement strand
TGTCGCGGGGCGAGTCGCCCTTGGCACCGGGCGTGCCGCTTGGCCAAAGCGGCTGTTCCGTGCTTTGAGCGAACGCACCGGCAACCAACGCCAGCGCCAAAATTGAAGTCGTAAGAGTTTTCATGAGAATCGAACGGCCCAAACCGTACGGCCACCAAGCCGGTGTGAAAAGCCCGCGCTCGGCCAAGCGCAGTTATCCACAGATTTCGCAGATTTTCGCAGATGAAAAAATCTGCGCTCATCTGCGAAATCTGTGGATAAAAATTCACTCACGGTTTTTGGTGTCGATGGTGAGGGTGACGGGGCCGTCGTTGATGAGGGCGACTTTCATGTCCGCGCCGAACTCGCCGGTCTGCACCGCTTGGCCAAGCTCACGTTCCAGCGTGTCGATGAACTGCCCGTACAACGGGATGGCGACCTCCGGCTTGGCCGCGCGGGTGAAGGAGGGGCGGTTGCCTTTTTTTGTGCTGGCGTGAAGGGTGAACTGGCTGATGAGTAACACGCCGCCGCCGACATCGGCGAGGGAACGGTTCATCAGACCATCGTCGTCGTTGAAGACGCGAAGCCGGGCGATCTTGCCGCAGAGCCACTCGATGTCTTCGGCGGTGTCGGAGTCTTCGATGCCAAGCAGCACGACTAAGCCAAGGCCAATTTTGCCGCACACTTGGCCACCGATGGTGACGGAGGCTTCGCTCGCCCTTTGGATGACTGCCCGCATGTCGGCGGGAGGGTATCCGAATGACGGTGGCGGCGCGAGAGGGGAGCGTTTGGCCATGCGTACAATTGCGTCGAAGGCAAGCACAAAGCGGCCGGTGGCCGAAACTTTTTCTCTCGCGACGTTGGAATGGTTCGTCGTAGCGTGGCTTCACTGATGAGCGACACGCCATCCAACGACGATACAAATTTGAAGCCGTTCGACATCGAGGCGGTGAGTGACCTGCGCGGACTGCGCCTGTTTCTCGAACGGTACGAGCGGGAAATCCTGCGGTCGATCGAGTTGCCGGCGGTGCAGTCGGCGTATTGGTTTGCCAACCGTGGACAGTATCGGGAATTGCTGGAACTGGACGCCGAGTTATCGGCCCATGTTGAACTGCTGCCGTTTGCCCGAGCGAGCCTGATGGCGGGCCGGGAGCATTTGCGGTTGCTCAAGCCGATGTACGATCAGCGCATGATGCAGCGCTTCCGCAAATGCGTTTTGGCCGGCGAGGCGAGGGGCTGGAACCCGATTGTGTTTGGCATGTTTTTGTCGATTCACTCGGTGCCGGTGCGGGAGGGGTTGCTGCAATTCGGCAGGCAAATCTGGAGCGGCTTCGTCAATGGCGTGCAGGAAAGTTGCGGTTTGCCGGATGACGAATGCACGGCGTTGCTCGACGAAACCATCGACCGCTTGCCCGCTTGGATCGAGGAGGTCATCGCCCAGTCGGCGGGGGAAGCGGGCACGCGGTTGGCTGCCGTCAGTTAATCATGAACTGGACAGACGGGAAACTTTGGCGGCGCTCGGCAGTCAATACGTTTTGGTGTCTGGTCGGCTGCAGTGTTGGCGACATGGGGGTGATCGCCGGTTTCCAGTTTGGCGCGCCGGAGGTGGCCGAGAGTCGCCCGATGCTGGTGATGGCGCTGGCCATGACGGCGGGGATCGGGACGAGTGTTTTGCTGGAAACGATTTTGCTGTTTCGGGAGCTGGGCTTGGCCAAGGCGCTCCGCACCGCGCTCGGCATGAGCATGATCAGCATGTTGGGTATGGAGGCTGCCATGAATGTTGTGGATTATTTTTTGGTCGGCGGCGCGCGGTTGACGCTGTGGGTGTTGCCGCTCATGTGGCTGGCCGGTTTTCTCACGCCTTGGCCGTATAATTACTGGCGCTTGGCCAAGCACGGCAAGTCGTGCTGCCACGCCGAATGACCGCCGCCAAGCGCTTGGCCAAGCGGCACGATGTTTTTGTGAAACTGATTCCTCCAACCATGCTCGCCGCCGCTTGGCTTGTCGGTTGCAGCACTTTGCCACCGCCGCCCGAGCTTGCGATTTTGCCACCGCCGCCCGAGCTTGCGATTTGGGATGCTGCCGAGTTGGGACGAGTGGAGGTTGTTCGGCAGCACTTGGCCGCCAGGACGGATGCGAACGTGCGGGGCGGCATCACCGGGTTGACGGCATTGCATCAGGCGGCGTTTCATGGTCACACAGAGGTTGCCGCGTTGCTCATTGTCGCCGGTGCCGACGTGAACGCGACAGATCGCCGGGGGTGGACACCGTTGCACTCGACCGTGTACTGGGAGCAGAGGGAGGTCGCCGCGTTACTGCTCGCCAACGGCGCGGAATTGAACGCGAAACTTGATAACGGCCAGACCCCGCTGGACTGGGCCATCCAACTCGGCGCGTCAGGGATGGCCAAGCTCTTTCGCAGCTGGGAGCTTGACAGGAGAGCAATTACTGAATGAAAATGCGCCCTGAGCCGTACATGTTTGTGTGCGATCGGATTCTAAAAAAACCAAAATGGTAAAAACTGATTTGAAATCGAAAGCGCAGGTTTGCTGCGTGTTGGTGTTATTTCTTTTGCTAAGCCTGCTTCCGGCTGCAATGGCGGCGGGGAAGTCCGGAGTCAAGCTCCCGGCCGGCTACGCGGCGCTGCCGCTCAAGCTGCCCAAGCCGATGTTTGTCGGCACGCCGCAGAACATCAAGGGGGTGAAGCAACTCGAGAAGCCGCTCGGCAAGCCGCGTCCGCCGTTTTTTGCGCCCAAGGGTGTGAAGAACCTTGCGTTGGGCAAAAAGATCAGCGGCAGCGACGAGGAGCCGATCATGGGTGAACTGAAAATGATCACCGACGGCGACCGGGAGGCAGC
>CAUZVJ010000308.1:0-2860 GCA_963583225.1 Verrucomicrobiia bacterium | reverse complement strand
AGGCTTTGGGTCGGCTTGTAGCCGTCCAGCCAGATGTATTCTAGTTTCGCTTTACTCATGTTTTTAGGGATAAAAAATTACGCCATGCCGCCTGAAACCGTACTGGGTGACAAAACAGGGGCCTGTTCAAGGCCCCTGCCCATTAGGGGTGTTTATGACATGGGTTATCAAGTCTTTTTTGGATAAAACTCAATGACCGGGCTTTTCTGCCCGTCACAACTCTCCGCCATCGCAACGATGTCAACGGTTCACTCGGACTGCTCGCTGCCCGGCGGGCCACACGAGGGCATCTTCTGTGCCAAGCATCCGGATTCGTCTGCCGGTTCGCACAGCCAAGCCGGGATGGAAGTGACCACACACTGGGTTTCCCGAACAAAACGGACTGTTTGCCAGTTTCAACCGGGCCAGCGCTTGGCCAAGTGAGCACCGGCGAGTGGCTGTGCGATCTTTTCACTTTTGGGCAAAAAGCAACAGGGTGTTCAGAAACCAAGCGCTTGGCCAAGCGCGATTCGGCTTGATTGATTTGGCGGCGGCGCGGACAACAGGCCGCACCGTGGCCGCTTGGCGGCGCGCAAAGACATGAAGCAACAAACCATCGTCACGCTGGATCTCGAGGGGGTGCTGGTTCCGGAGATATGGATTGCCTTCGCGCAAAAGACCGGGATCGAGCAGCTCCAGCTGACCACGCGAGACATCCCGGACTACGACGAGTTGATGAGCGGCCGCTTGGCCATCCTCGACGAGAACGACCTCAAGCTGGCGGATATTCAGGAGGTGATCGGCACGCTCGAGCCGCTCGAGGGGGCCAAGGCGTTTCTCGACGAGCTGCGCTCGATCACCCAGGTGGTCATTTTGTCGGACACGTTTGAGGAGTTTGCCCAGCCGCTGATGCGGCAACTGGCCTGGCCGGCCCTGTTGTGCCACCGGCTCGAGATCGACGGGGAAGGGCGCGTGGCCAACTATCGGCTGCGGCAGCCGGACCAGAAACGCCGGGCCGTGGAGGCGTTTCGCGGGCTGAATTACAAAGTGATCGCCGCCGGCGACTCGTATAACGACACGACGATGCTGGGCAAGGCCGATGTTGGCTTCCTGTTCCGTGCGCCGGACGGCGTGAAGGCGGAGTTCCCGCAGTTCGCCTCGGCCGAGGAGTACGGCGAGTTGATGGCCCTGATCCGGGGGGAGCTGGAGATGTGAGCTCGGCCAAGTTTATGCTCAGAACGATCACGGTGCGGAAGCCAGTGAAATTTTTTGCATTAGAGTGGATAATCGTTTGACACGCCCAAAAAGATTGCTACTTTCGCTGACGCCAATCCCGTTCCTCGGGGGCGGTTGGGTCAATATCATTTCACATTCTCGATGAGCGAGACGACTGTTTCGGAGGCCAACACTGGAATCGATTTCCAGGCCTCCAATATTTCTGAGGCGACCATACGCATCGCTGGCAACTCCCAGGACGGCATCCAGTCCATCGGCGGGTTCCTGGCGCGCTTGGCCGGGCGGAGCGAGCGGGATGTCATGACGATGATGACGATCCCATCGACCATCGCCGGTGGGCCGTCCATTTTTCAGGTGCGCCTTGGCTCCGGTGAGGTGCTCAGCCCGGGCGACAAAGCCGACGTGCTGTTTGCGTTCTACCAGCATTCCTACGACGGTCACATCAAGAACCTCCGCAAGGGGGGCGTTATGGTTTATGACAGCGACCATGTGGAACCGCGTGAGGAGTGCCTGACCGACTACCGGCACATCGGCATCGCCATCTCCAGCCTGACGGTTGAGGCGATCGGCGGCACTGGCCGTGACAAGGGCAAGAACATCTATGCGCTTGGCTTGATCGGCCGGATGTTCAGCCTTGATACGACGAAACTCGAGCGGCTGATCAACGAGCGGTTTAGTGCCAAGGGCGAGAGCGTCGCGAAAACCGCGATGGACGCTTTTCAAGCCGGTTATCGTTACCAGGGCGACGACATCAGCAACCTGTTTCGCCTGGCCAAGGGCGGGGCGGATCGTTCCAACCAAGTGGTGATGTCCGGCAACGAGGCGATCGGCTACGGGTTGATCGCTGCCGGGGTTCGTTTTGGTGCCGGTTACCCGATCACGCCGTGGTCGGACATCATGGAGCTGCTTCGGCGTGAGTTGCCCAAGTACGGCGGGTCATTCATCCAGTGCGAGGATGAGATTGCCTCCGTCTCGATGGCGATTGGCGCAAGCTACGGCGGGCACGTGGGGGTCACCGGCTCGAGCGGCCCGGGCATCTCGCTGAAGATCGAGGCCATCGGCTGGGCGATCATGGCGGAGATGCCGCTGGTGATTATCGACGTACAGCGTGGCGGGCCCTCCACCGGGTTGCCGACCGATGTCGAGCAGTCCGATCTCAATATCGCCTGTTACGGTGGCCACGGCGACTCGCCCCGCGTCGTGCTGGCTGCCTCCGACGTGGAGGATTGTTTTTACACCGCCATCGAGGCGGTGAATATTGCCCGCAAATACAGCGTCCCCGTGTTTGTGCTCAGCGATCAGGCCATAGCCACCCGGATCGAGGCGTTCAAGGAGCCGGATCTGAAAAAGATTTGCAAGGAGGTGAAGCTGGACTTGAGCCCCGTGCCGTCTCACAAGCCGTATGACTTGTCATCGGGAGACGGACTCAGCCAACACCGGGCTCCCGGCACGCGGATCGAGGATGGCCGCTATCCCGTGGTGACCGGCCTGGAGCATGACGAATCGGGTCATCCCAGCGGGGATGCGGTGAACCACATCAACATGACCAAAAAACGGCGCAACAAGCTCAAGACACTTGCGGATACGTTGCCCACCCCGGAGGTGTGCGGGGAGGACTCCGGCGATGTGCTGTTGGTGGGCTGGG
>CAUZVJ010000307.1:0-2866 GCA_963583225.1 Verrucomicrobiia bacterium | reverse complement strand
CGACGCCATCGAGACCGGATCATCCGCATCCATCATCCTCGTCGCTTCGCGGGTCATTTGGCCGATGATCGCCCGGTCATTGATCACCACCGGTTTCGCCGATCCGCCCGACTCCGTGCTCGCGCAGTCGACCACACACAACGATAAAACCAAGATGCCCCATCTGCCTAATTTCATTTTCACGCCCCTCAAGTTACGCCATTCGCGGCTTGGCAGCGAGTGCTTCGTGGCATCAAATGCCCACCCCGAGTGTCGCTGCCCAAATACATCCGCAAAACCAACCAAGGCGTGACGCTGTCCATCCGCGTCCAGCCCCGCGCCTCGCGTGACGAAATCGTCACCGACGCCGACGCCGATCAACTCAAAATCCGCATCACCGCGCCCCCCGTGGACTCCGCCGCAAACAAAGCCCTGCTCAAGTTCATCGCCAAGTTGCTCGGCCTCCCACCTCGCACCGTGTCCCTCATCCGGGGCGACAAAAACCGAAGCAAAACCGTCCTCATCACCGGCACGGACACAGCGGAGGTTTCCGCAAAACTCCACAAATAACTTGAGACACTCGTGGTCGCTCACTACGTTCGCCCCGTGAAAAAGAGTCGAACACAAGTCGCCCTCCTCTACGCGTTGTTGCCCAAGCCGTGAGCACCCCGGTAACCGACGCCACCGGAGGACAATGGCACGCCTGGGTCGATACCGGCGGCACGTTCACCGACTGCCTAGCTGCCGATCCGCACGGGCACACTCACCGCTTCAAGGTTCTTTCCAGCAGTTGCCTCCGCGGCACGCTTACGGCCATCGGCTCGCCGACCGAGATCGTGATCGAGTTGCCCCAAACGCTCATCGCCGGCTTCGCGCTTGGCCAACGCTTCCGCCTCCTTGGCCAAGCCGGCGAGCCGATCGAAATCACCGCGCACGACTCGCCGAGCCAACTCCGCTTGGCCAAGCCGCTGCCCGGCGGCACGTCGCCTGGCCAAGCGATCGAGATCGCCTTCGACGTCCAGGCCCCGATTCTCGCGGCGCGAATCGCCACCAGCACTCCCGCTGGCCAGGCTCTCCCGCCGATGGTCATGCACCTGGCCACCACCCGCGCCACCAACGCATTGCTTGAGGAAAAGGGCGCTGACGTCACGCTGTTCATCACGCGCGGCTTCGAGGATTTGCTCGTCATTGGCGACCAAAAACGCCCCGACCTTTTCGCGCTGAACGTCCAAAAACCGGCTCCACTCACCGCCAACGTCGTTGGGGTCGACGAACGCCTCAACGCGCTTGGCCAAGTACTCCGCCCGCTCACTCTCCCCGCCATCGATCCGCCAAAAAACGAAAACCAATCCGCCGCCGTCGTCTGTCTGCACAGCCACCGCAACCCCGAACACGAACAGCGCTTGGCCAATCACCTCCGCAGCGCCGGCTGGCGGCACGTCTCCGTGTCGAGCGACTTGGCTCCGGTGATCAAGGTTTTGCCGCGCGCCGAGACGACGGTTGTCGATGCCTACCTCGCGCCCGTCATGTCACGCTACCTCGACGGCGCTGAACGCGAGTTGGCCAGCGGCAAACTGTTCGTGATGACCAGCGCGGGCGGCTTGGTTTCGCGCGCCGACTACCGGGCCAAGGACAGTCTGCTCAGCGGCCCGGCCGGCGGTGTCGTCGGTGCCGCAATGGCCGGACGCCAAGCCGGCTTCGAGCGAATCATCGGATTCGACATGGGCGGCACGAGTACCGATGTCTGCCGGTTCGACGGCGATTTTGATTATCACTTCGAGCATCGCGTCGGCCGCGCACGAGTGCTCGCGCCGGTGCTCGCCATCGAGACCGTCGCCGCCGGTGGCGGCTCGATTTGCGGCTTCAACGGCGACGAGTTATTCGTCGGCCCGGAGAGTGCGGGCGCGAGTCCCGGCCCGGCCTGCTACGGCGCGGGCGGCCCGCTGACGATCACCGACGTTAACCTGCTGCTCGGCCGGCTTGACCCGGAACAATTCGGTATTCCGGTCGATATCGACGCCGCACAAGCTGCGTTTGAACAAGTTCGCCAATCGATCCCCGAGCCGCCGCCGGAGCAGGAGTTGCTCTCCGGTTTTCTCGACATCGCCAACGAGCGGATGGCCGATGCGGTTCGCAAAATATCCATCCGCGAAGGCTACGATCCCGCCGACTACGCGCTCGTCGCCTTCGGTGGTGCCGGTGGACAGCACGCCTGCGCCATCGCCGAAAAACTGGGCATCACAACCGTCCTCTGTCCAAGCGACGCCGGGCTGCTCAGCGCCCGGGGTCTGCGCGAAGCCGTGATGGAACGCTTCGCCGAACGGCAGATTTTGCAGCCGCTCGACGCGCTTGGCCAAGCGCTTGGCGACACCTTCGCCGAGTTGGCCAACGAGGCGCTCGGCGCTTTGAAAAACGAGGGCTTCGCCGCTGATGAGATTAGCGTTCGCCGTCGTTTTATTTCGCTGCGTCACGCCGGGCAGGAGTCCGCCGAGGAAATCGCCTACGACGAAGCGGCCGACTTGGCGGCGGCGTTCCGCGATCGTTACGAAAAACTGTTCGGTTATTGGCCGGATAATAAATCAATCGAAGTCGTCTCGGCTCGGGTCATCGCCTCGACACGACCCCCGGCGGTTGCGACGGAATCGTTCGGCAATCCAACGGAACAATCGATTAACGAGCCAAACATCCGCCGCGAGTCGCTTGAGATTGGTCAACGCATCGCCGGCCCAGCGATCGTGCAGGATCGTTTTTGCACACTCGGAATCGATGCCGGCTGGGTCGGCGTTTTCGGATCCGAAGGCACGTTGAAACTTGAGGTGGTTCGCAAAAACAACTCCTGCAACAAAACCGCCCACTCGCCGCTGATCGAGCTGGAGCTGTTCACGAA
>CAUZVJ010000306.1:0-2900 GCA_963583225.1 Verrucomicrobiia bacterium | reverse complement strand
AACGCCGGGGGACTCGCCTACAAACGTGGTGGTCGCATCGATTTTGAGGTTCCCAATTCACATAATGGGGGAGAACGGCTGGAAGATGTGCTGAAAACCTTGGCCGGTCATTTCCGAAGTAAGACCGTTAACTTCATCTTCTCTTCTAAAGGGATCGCAGGCGTGAGAGTCCCGGCAATGCAATTGAAAAATGTAATACCCCAAGATATCATGCACTTCATTGTTGCAGCAGCTAAGCCGCCGATAAAAATGAAAGCCATCGGTCAAGTTCCTGACAGTCGATTTCCAGAATCCGAACCCGCTGGGTATTATATCGAACTTGATCTGGAAAAAGTTCAAACACACCCTACAGACGGCCCACCGGTAACAAGAGTATATTCAATGATGCCTGTGTCTCATTTTAAATTCAATGTTATATATAGGGCTATATCTCAATCATTGGAAATTGATGGTACAGACCCTAATAAAGTTATTGTTCACGAGCATGTTGAATCAAAAGTAATAATAGTGCGAAGCTCAGAGAGAGTACAAACCTTGATAAAAAATTTAATGGAAGCTCTTTCTAAATCGGATTTTAGAGCTTTTTAACAGTTCTGAAATGTCGGCTGGAGAAATTGCGAGCTACTCAAAAAGGGATTTCAACGCAAAAGCATGCGAATTGTAGTTGCTACTCGAACCGTTTCAGGATAGGCAGCCTGAAAAGTAGTGACGACCAGTGATTCGACAAGCTTCTCCCATTTCTCCCATGTGACCCTCTATTCGGTGGATGCCCGGATTGCAAATGCTGCCGAACAACGCCCGGGCGCAGGGCGGTTCACTTTTTCTGACACCCCCCATCTCACGGCCGAACTGCGTGCCGGCAACGAAGCGGCCTTTCACTGGCTGCACGAGCAATGGAACGCCCGCCTGTTTCGCTACTGCTTCGTCCTCGCTGGCACGGATGAAACCTTGGCCGGTGAGTTTGCCCAGACCACGTATCTCAAAATTGTTCGGCACATCCGCGAGTTGCCGAACGAAACCGCCCTGTGGAATTGGATCGCTCGCGCCGCCCGCAGCGTCGCCTCGGATCATCGTAAACAACACGGCCGCTACCGCAGCGCGCTCTCGCGGTTTACGGACTGGATTCGCCATGCCCCAAGCCCAAGCGAACCCGCCTCAATAACCGGCGGCGAGTCGGCTCTGTTGCTCGCGTTGGACGACGCCATTGAAAAACTCACCGGCGGGGAGCGGGAACTGCTCAAGGCAAGATACTATAAAAGCCTCCCGATCGCCGACGTCGCCAAAGCGCACGGAACAACGACCCGCGCCATCGAGGGCCGCTTGGCCCGCCTGCGGCGCAAACTACGAAATCTCATCGAGGCAGAACGTCACACAAAGGAATTGGATCAATGAAAAACGCTGGCAAAAAACTCAATGAAACACTGGATAATTTAATAGTCGAGAGCGAGCAAACCTGCGCGCCAACAGCCGACGCCGTGCTGGCTCTCGTGCGGCAGGAGAAAACCGCCCGGAGCCGACGCCGCCAAGCCGCTGGCGTGCTGACGATTCTCGCCTTGGGCATCACGTCGATTGTGTTGCTACAACCCGATCGGGCTGAGCCTCAACAAACGATCGCCCAAACGTCCCCGGCTGAACCGGTGCCAAGCACCAAGCCCCCCAAGGAATCGGAAACAATAGGTAGTGAACGGAAAGACGCGGTAATCGATGACGCTCACTTTCTCGAATTGCTTGGCGACCAACCGGTCGCCCTTGTCAAGTATCCTGATGGCAGCCGTCAACTGATGTTGATTACCGAGTCCGGCCAAGTGCAGGTCTTCACCAAGGACGGAGCGTATATTCATTCAAATTAATGAACGGTCGCATTCAACGCATCAACGCTCGGCCGGGCGCATGACGTCGCCGTTGGTCTCGGTGGTGTTGCCGATGCGCGACGCGGCGGCGACGGTTGAGCGGGCGATGCGTTCCATCCTTGATTCCACCCTTCGCGAACTCGAACTCATCGTCATCGACGACGGCTCCGGCGATGGCAGCGCGGAGGTCATCCGGCAAATTCCCGATCCCCGACTGCGCCTGATTCAGCAAGAAGCGCTGGGCGTCTGCGCGGCGACCAATCGCGGAACCGCCGAGGCGACCGCGCCGGTGATCGCGCGCATGGATGCGGACGACTACTCGCATCCCGCCCGACTTGAAAAACAACTTTCGCTGTTGCGCGACTCAGGCGCAGACATGGTCGGCTGCCGGGTTCGCATCGTCGATGCGCTTGGCCAACCGGTCGAGTCGATGCAGCGTTACGAGCAGTGGAGCAACTCGCTGACCGAGCCAAGCCGGATCGCCGCCATGCGGTTTGTCGAATTGCCAATCGTCAACCCGACAATCATGGCCAAGCGCGAAGTGTTCGAGTTGGGCTTTCGCAACGGCGCTTGGCCGGAAGATTACGACCTCTGCCTCCGCGCGCTTGGCCAAGGGCGCACGGCGGCCAAGGTGCCGGAGGTGTTGTTCGACTGGATCGACTCCGGCGACCGACTCACCCGCACCGATGAACGCTACTCACCCGAAGCCTTCGATCGCTGCCGCAGGGCCCACCTCCTCGCCGGCCCACTCGCCGACAAAACCGAGGTCGATATGTGGGGCGCTGGCCAAGCCGGTAAACCGTGGCTGCGCTGGCTGCAGTCGGAGGGATTCACCGTGCGCCGTGTCGTCGAAGTGTCGCCGAAAAAAATCGGCACGAAAATTCACGACACCCCCGTCATCGCCGACACCGAACTCCCCCCGCCCGACGGCACGCCGCTGATCATCGCTGTGGGCACCGCCGGAGCCCGCGAACTCATCGAGGCCGACTTGGTGAAAAAGGGCTACATCCCCGGCAAGGACGCTTGGTTTGTCTGCTGACTACTGCCCGA
>CAUZVJ010000305.1:0-2904 GCA_963583225.1 Verrucomicrobiia bacterium | reverse complement strand
TCACCAGCGAGCGGCTCGACCGGTATCTCACGACGAGGCTGCCGCACATCTCGCGCGGCGGCATCCAGCGGCTCATGCGCGAGGGCTGCATTCTCGTCGATGGCAAACCGGCCAAGCCGACGCAGCATCCCGTCGCCGGCCAGACGGTTGAGGTCACCTGGCTGGTGCCGAGGGAACTCGAGGCCAAGCCGGAGGATTTGCCGCTCGATATTTTATTCGAGGATGACGACCTCGTCGTCGTCAACAAGCCGGCCGGCATGCCGACCCATCCCGGCCACGGGCACGAGGGCGGCACGCTCGTCAACGCGCTGCTGCACCACTGCGCCGGGAGCCTGAGCGGCATCGGCGGCGTGGTGCGCCCGGGCATCGTGCACCGGCTGGACATGGACACGACCGGCTGCCTCGTCGCCGCCAAGAACGATGCGGCGCACCTCGGCTTGGCCGCGCAATTCAAGGAGCGCGAGGTGGACAAACGGTATCACGCGATCGTCTGCGGTCGCTTGGCTAACGACGCGGGCGAAATCGATGCGCCGATCGCGCGGCATCCTGTGCAGCGCAAAATGATGTCGGTGCAGCTCGGTGCCAGCCGAGACGCCCGCACCGGTTGGCGCGTGATCGAGCGCTTGGCCAAGAGTACGCTCGTCGAGGCGACGCTTTTCACGGGGCGGACACACCAGATTCGCGTGCACTTCAGGCACATCGGTTTTCCGTTGGCGGGCGACGCGCTTTACGGCACAAAAGCGACGGCGCAGTTGGCCAGCGACACCGGCGTGCGGCCGGAGCGGCAGATGCTCCACGCGCGATCGCTGGCGTTCACGCACCCGGCGAGCGGCGAGCGGCTTTCGTTCGAGGCCGCTTGGCCAAGCGACTTCGAGCAAGTGCTCGACGCGTTGCGCAGCGCAAAAACGAAAACGAAAACGAATTCATGACGGAACTTTGGACCGGCTACGGCATCGTGCTGCTGATTATGTTTATCGGCGTGATGGGCAACCTCATCCCCGGCATCCCCGGCACACCACTAATTTTGGCCGGTGCCGTCGGGCATCAACTTTACTTTGCCGGGCAGGGCGGCGTCGGCTGGGGGTGGGTGGCGGTGCTGACAGCGTTCGGGCTGCTGGCGCTCGGGCTCGATTACCTGGCGACGCTGCTCGGCGCGAAGAAACTGGGCGCGACGTGGAAAGGCATGGTCGGCGCTGTGCTCGGCGTGGTTGTGGGGGTGTTCGTTGTTCCACTGATCGGGCCGATCGGGCTGATCGTGGGGCCGTTCGTCGGGGCGATGGGTTTCGAGTGGGCGTTTGGTCGGGAGGCGCGCGAGTCGGCCAAGGCTGGTGTCGGCGCGGTGCTCGGCATGGCGCTGGGGGTGCTCGGCAAGCTGGTCTGCTCGGTGGTGATGTTTGCGCTGTTCGCGTTCGCCGCTTGGCCAAGCGCAAAGCCACTGCCGACTCCACCAGCGGTTGAGTCACCCGAGACGGCTGCGGACTAATCTTCGGCGGCCAAATAGTGGCCTTCAAAACATCCGGGCGTTCACCCTCATCCGGCCTTCGGCCACCTTCTCCCTGAGGGAGAAGGAACCAAGCTGGAGGTGGGGCGTGCTATCCCCAGCGCGCCGGAACAATTGCGGACGGCTGGGGACAGCCGTCCCTACCATCGACGCGGTTGGCGCGGCTCCCTCTCCCAGCGGGAGAGGGTTGGGGAGAGGGAGAACGCTGAAAATAGAATGACATTCGGGGCAGTGGCAAATTGCCCGAGAACTAATCTTCGGCGGTCGGTTTTTTATTTTTCAGCAGCGCGCGCATGGCTTCGGTGGCCGCTTGGCCAAGCTCGTCGTTTTTGGCTTCGCCGCCCAGCTTGGCGTTGCTCGCGGCCAAATCTTCGCCGAGCATTTCCATCGACTCGCCGTAAAGCCGGGTTTTCTTTTTGTCGTCGCTCATTGGTGGTAATCTGCCAAAAACGGCCGGGGAATTCAATCAGGCGAAAAAACTTTGTATTTTCGTCGATTTACCGTTGCCAAAGCCCCTCCGCAGGCGTAGCAAAGCCGGCCAATGAACTCACTACGATTCATTCCGCGGAACGTCCTTTTGGCCGTTGGAACCGCTGCAATTCTGTCCCTGACCGTCGCCGCCAAGGCCGACGAGGGCTGGGTTGTGGATTTTGAGAAAGCCAAGGCCCAGGCCGCCAAGGAGGGTAAAAGCATCCTTATGGAGTTCACCGGCTCGGACTGGTGCCCGCCCTGCAAGGCACTGACCGCGAACGTCCTGTCCAAGGACGTCTTCAAGACGGAGATGCCCAAGAGTTTCGTCCTTCTCAAGCTGGACAGCCCTCGCGATAAATCCAAGCAGACCCCGGAGGAGATCGAGCAGTACAAAACCTTGAGCGCCAAGTACGGCATCAAGGGTGTGCCGACCATCTTCCTCGCCGACGCCAAGGGCCGTCCGTACTACGAGACAGTCGGCTACAGCGGCGACCCGGCGGAAAAGTATGTGGCCAACTTGAAGGATCAACTCGGCACATTGGCCAAGCGCGACGCGGCGTTTGCCAAAGCCGAAAAAGCTGACGGCACGGAGAAGGCCAAGCTGCTCGCCGAGGGATTGTCGCTCGTGAACGACGAGATGGCGCTCAAGACTTACGGCGATGTGGTGTCGCAAATCATCGAGTTGGACGCCGACAACGAAGCCGGACTCAAGGCCAAGTTTGCCGGACTCAAAAACAGCGTGGGGTTCAAGGCCGAACTCGAGGCAACCATGCGCGGCAGTCGCGGCGAGCCGGAAGACACCCTCGCCGCCATCGACAAACTGATCGAGGAAAAAAAACCGACCGGCGCGGCCCTGCAGGAAGCTGTCTTTATGAAGGGCTCGATTCTTTTTCAAACCGACAAGGCCAAGGCCAAGGAAATGCTGCTCGAGG
>CAUZVJ010000304.1:0-2912 GCA_963583225.1 Verrucomicrobiia bacterium | reverse complement strand
ACCTCTTCGACGAACCGACGACCGGCCTGCACTTTGACGACATTCGGCTCCTAGCCAGAGTGCTGCACCGCCTGGTGGACGAGGGCCACTCGGTGCTGGTGGTGGAGCACAATTTGGATTTGATCCGCCAAGCCGACTGGGTGATCGACCTCGGCCCCGAAGCCGGCGACGAAGGCGGCCAACTCGTCGCCCAAGCCACACCCCCCACCCTCGCCAAAAACAAAAAATCCCACACCGCCAAAGCCCTGCGCGAGGGGTGACAGCAGCGGGGTTGTCAGGCGTGTTTTCGTTTGGCAATGTTCGCGCCTTTTGCAGATGTTCTCTCGGTTCAAATTGATTCTTGCGGCGGGCTTGTTGTCTGTTTTTTGCGCGTTGCCGCAGTTGCTTGCGGAGGAGGAAACTTTGCCGCCGGTGGTCGTGTCCAGCACTCGGCTTGATTCGGTTTCGCACCAGACGCCTTACGCCGTGCAGGTGCTGGGGGCGCACCAGCTTCACGATGTGCTTGCCGCGCGCACGTTGCCGGAGGCGCTCTCGGAACTGCCCGGCGTGATGACGCAGAAAACCGCCTTTGGCCAGGGCTCGCCGTTTATTCGCGGCTTCACCGGCTACCGCACGCTGGTTTTGATCGATGGGGTGCGGCTGAATAATTCGACGTTTCGCGACGGGCCGAATCAATACCTCAACACGATCGATCCGTTTTCGATTGGCCAAGCAGAACTGATCAAGGGGCCGGCGTCGGCGCTGTACGGCAGCGATGCCATCGGCGGCACGCTCAACCTCCTCACGCAACCGCTCGGCAACATGAGCAAGTGGGAGGGACGCTGGCTCAACCGCCACCGTTCCGCCGCCGATGCGTTCACCAGCCGGCTCGAGGCGCGCGGGCCGCTGGCGGAGTCGGTGTCGATGAGCCTCGGCGTTTCGCGGAAAGATTTCGGCGACCTCCGGG
Source organism: Verrucomicrobiia bacterium (assembly GCA_963583225.1). Lineage (GTDB taxonomy): Bacteria > Verrucomicrobiota > Verrucomicrobiia > Limisphaerales > UBA1096 > UBA1096. The sequence continues at coordinate 1,966 of CAUZVJ010000304.1, read as the reverse complement.
GCGGGCACGGCATCGGGCGGCAGCCGCACACCGGTTACGACGAACTCGACATCGACGCGAAACTTAACTGGGCCTTGGGCGGCGACCGGGCCGTCACGTTGACGCATTTGAACGTGCGGCAGGACGACGTGCCGCGAACGCACAAGACGCTTCACGCAAAAAGCTGGCGCGGCACCACCGTCGGCAGCGAGCTGCGCCGGGAACTCGACCAACGTCATTCGCTGACGTACCTCCGCTACGAGACCGGTTCGGCCTCGGCGACGCTCTCGTGGCAGCGGCAGGAGGAATCGCGCTTTCGGCTCCGGAGCCGCGACCGGATCGACCGCCAAGGGGTCGGGGTCGGCACGCTTGGCCTGTCGATCAATCTCGAGAGCGACACGGCGCTGGGCCTCCTCCAGTACGGGGCCGACTGGGTTCACGACCGCGTGGACTCGTTCCGGCGGCGCTACAATCCGGACGGCTCTCTCAAGTCGGTCGCCGCGCAGGGGCCGGTCGCCGACAATGCGACTTACGACCTTGGCGGCGTTTTTGTGCAGGGCATGCGCAGTGTGTTCGGCGAGCGGCTCGATGTCGTCGTCGGCAGCCGGTTGGATCACGCCTCGGTGGACGCCGGCGCGGTGGCGTTCCCCGGCCAAGCGGAACCGGGCTCGCTCTCCGATTCGTGGGGGCAATACACCGGCAGCCTTCGTTTGCTGCTGCACTTGGACGAGGCGCAGCGGTGGAATCTCTTCGCCGGTTACGGCGGCGGGTTTCGTGCGCCGAATTTATCCGACCTCACCCGGCTCGACTCCGCCCGGTCCAATGAGTTTGAAGTGCCCTCCGCCGGGCTGAAGCCGGAACGGTATCACGCGCTCGAGGCCGGACTAAAAATCAACCTGCCCCGGTTCACTTCGCAGGCGGCTGTTTTTTACACGGACATTGCCGACATGATCGTCCGCACGCCGACCGGCCGCATGGTGGACGGTGAACACGAGGTCACCCGGCGAAACAGCGGCGACGGATTCGTGCATGGATTTGAAGTCGAGGCGGCGTTCGAGTTGACGGAGTCGCTGCGCCTATTCGGTTCGCTCGCGTGGATGGATGGGCGGCTGGACACGTATCCCACGTCTCAGCCGGTGCTGGTTCGCGAACCGCTCGAGCGCATGATGCCGCTGACCGGCTTGGCCGGATTGCGCTGGCATTTGCTGGACAACAACGCTTGGCTCGAGGCGGTGGTGGTTTCGGCCGCGCGGCAGGACAAACTCTCCACCCGCGACCAAGCCGACACCCAGAGCATCCCACCCGGCGGCACGCCCGACTACACGGTTGTTCACCTGCGGGGCGGCTGGCAAATCGCCGAGGACTGGCGGTTGACGCTTGGCCTGCACAACCTCACAGACGAGGACTACCGCATATCCACGGCTCCTGCCTGAACGAACCCGGCTTGGGCGCAGTGACCACCCTCGACTGACGGTTTTGATCAACGACCGAACTTGGCCAAGCGCAAACGACAATGGTGTCCCTGCTAATCTCCCGAGCGGTTGGTCCACATGCCAAGAGTTGAGTCTTTGATGAGGCTCGCGTGGCCGTCCGTGAAAATCGCGTTGAAGCCGTTGTTGTGGCGTTTGTGGACATGGCCGGTTGGGATTTTGGGTTCCGGTGAATTCCCCACAAAGGCGGCCCCATACCCGGCATTATACCAAGCGTCGACCTGTTCGAGACGCCAGATTTCTGCGGCACGGAAGCCGTCAAAAATAGCAACCGTGCCAGAGGAATCGGCCACATCGGACAGGTGCCGACTGGGGTTATCCCAGTTGTTGATAAAAGGGCCTCTGGCACCGATCCAGTTCGGCTTGCCGCTCGCGGCGTAAGCACCGCCTTGCGCGTTGGCGATGTAATCCCGTATGAGTGGGTTGGGCAACCCACGCGGTCGGCGGTAGGTGTATTCCATGTGTGGGTTCATGCTCGGGCAGGTGTAAATCTCTTC
>CAUZVJ010000303.1:0-2917 GCA_963583225.1 Verrucomicrobiia bacterium | reverse complement strand
AGCGTGTGGTAAAGGCGGTACAGCAATTTGCGCGTGCTGTAACCGGGGTCGAGCGGCCACTCCGCCTCGTACGCCGACCAAAAATCGTCCCCGAAACCACCAAACATTTCCGCCAACCCAAACTCCACCTCACGGTCGCCGCAGTACGTCGCCGGATCAAAAACCACCGGCTCGCCACTTGGCCCGTACGCCATGTTGCCACTCCACAAATCGCCGTGCAGCAGCGACGGCCTTGGCTTGTATTCGGTGAAAAAACCATCGAGTTGGCCGAGCAACTCATCCGCGCCGTCCAGCCGCAGGCCGTTGCGCTTTGCCAGACGGCATTGGAAGCCAAGCCGGTGTTCGCGCAGAAATGCCACCCAGTTGTCACTCGCCGGATTCGGCTGCGGCGTGTCGCCGATCGTGTTGTCGCGCCGCCAGCCAAAGCGCGTCTGCGGCACAGCGTGCAGCTTGGCCAAGCGCCGGCCAAGTTCTGCCTCCGATCCGCGACCGCTTAACTCCATGTGCTCAAGCACGAGGTACGCTTGGCCGCCGCTGATGCCGCGGCAAACAGGGTGGGGGACGCGGACGGTTTCGGTGGCGGCGATGTCGCGGAGTCCGTCGGCCTCGGCCTCGAACATTTCCAGTTTGTCGGCGCGATTGAGCTTGGCGAAAAATGGGCCGCCTTCGCCGTCAAGCCGGTACGCCTCATTGATGCACCCGCCGCCGACCGGGCTCGCCTTGGCCAAGCGGAATGCCTTCCCGGTGGCGGCGGAAATTTGCTCGACGATTTCGTCCCACATCGGCGGTTAATCGGCGACTTGGCTGCTGACGTGTTCGAGCAAACTGGCGCAGCCGTCCTCGAGCAGGTCGAGCACCATCTCGAATCCCTTCGGCCCGCCGTAGTACGGGTCGGGCACCTCAGTCGCGGTTGACCTGGTGACGAAGTCGCAAAACGGCCGCACCTCCGCCGGGTAGTTTTCGGCCGGCGCCATGTTGCGGACATTCACCAGATTTTCGTCGTCCATCGTCAAAATCATGTCGAACGAATGGTAGTCGTCATCGCAAATCTGCCGCGCTTGGCCACCGGTGTTGATGTCGCGGTTGGCCGCCGCCGCGTGCATGCGGTGGTCCGGCGGGTTGCCGGTGTGAAATGCGATCGTGCCGGCCGAGTCGCACTCGATCCGATCGGCCAGGCCTTCGGCCTCGACCAAGTGGCACATCACCGCTTCACCGGCGGGAGAGCGGCAAATGTTTCCCATGCAAACAAACAACAACCTGTACGGACGCATGGCCGGAAACTTACCCGCCCGCTTGGCCAAGGGCAATCCGGCGCTTGGCCAAGCTTGAGTTCGGGCGGCCAAGCGGCTAAAAAAAGCGCGTGAACCGTCGAACTTTTTTGGGAACCAGCGCGGCTGGTTTGGCTTACTCCTCCATCGCCGCAACTGCGGCCGACATCGCCAACGGCCCAACCAAGCGCGTGGCGCTGATTGGCACCGGTTGGTACGGCAAAGTGGATTTGCTCCGACTCATCCAAGTCGCCCCCGTCGAGGTGGTGGCGTTGTGTGATGTCGACAGCGCAATGCTCTCCGGGGCGGCCGACATCGTGGCCAAGCGGCAGAAGTCCGGCAAACGCCCCAAGACTTACGGCGATTACCGAACATTGCTGAAGGAAAACAAACTCGACCTCGTGCTCATCGCCACACCGGATCATTGGCACGCGCTTACGATGATCGCCGCCGTCAAGGCCGGTTGCGACGTGTACGTGCAAAAACCGACGAGCATCGACGTCGTCGAAAGCCAGGCAATGCTAGCCGCCGCGCGCAAATACGACCGCGTCGTGCAGGTCGGCACGCAGCGCCGCAGCACCCCGCACCTCATGGAGGCCCGCGAGCAGATCGTCGCCAAGGGACTGCTCGGCAACGTCGCCCACGCGGAAGTCTGCTGTTATTACCACATGCGCAACCGCAGCAACCCGGCCGACAGTGCGCCGCCGCCGAATCTCGATTACGACATGTGGAGCGGCCCCGCGCCGCGCCGGCCGTACAGTGAACTTTGCCACCCGCGCACATGGCGTGCGTTCATGGAGTACAGCAACGGCATCGTCGGCGACATGTGCGTGCACATGCTCGACACCGTCCGCTGGATGCTCGACCTCGGCTGGCCAAGCAGCATCGTGTCGCAGGGCGGCATTCTCGTCGATAAACAGGCCAAGGCCAACACCACCGACACGCAAACCGCCTGCTTCGATTTCGATGATTTGCAGGTCGTCTGGCAGCACCGCGCCTGGGGCCACGCGCCCGATCCCGACTACCCGTGGGCGGCCTTTCTTTACGGCGACAAGGGCACGCTGAAATTGAGCGTGAACAGCTACGACTTCATCCCGCGCGGCGGCGGGGCCAAGCCGGTACATCGCGACGTCAATATGGAACTCGAGGAATACCCCGAGGACAAAACCGAGAAGGCGCTTGAGCGGCACGTCGCCCCGGCGGTGCGGGTGCACATGATTGATTTCCTCAATGCCGTGGCCAATCGCAGCCGTCCCGTTGCCGACATCGAGCAGGGCCACATCTCCACCGTCAGTTGCATTCTGGCCAACCTCTCGCAGCGCTTGGGCGGCCGCACCCTGCGCTGGGACGCAAAAACCCACACCGTCATCGACGACCCCGAGGCCAACCGGCTGCTGACCCGCCCCTACACCGCCCCGTGGCTCCACCCCACCCCGGACACCGTCTGATGCCCGCCAAGCAGGGTTACTCGCCGGTGAGTTGGATGCACTGCATTGTTTTTTGGTCGCGGACGAAGAGTTGACCGTCGGCGTAGGCGGGGAAACTCCAGGTTTTGCCACAGACCTGCATTCGGTCCAGTTCCTCGTATTCCTTCGGGTTGATTTTGAGCAGTACCAGTTCACCCATTTGGCCGAGCACGAGCATTCGTT
>CAUZVJ010000302.1:0-2920 GCA_963583225.1 Verrucomicrobiia bacterium | reverse complement strand
GAAACCCAGCGTGCCGGTTTTCCCGGGGCCGAACACCAGGTTGTCGCCGGTCAACAGCGCGTACGTGCCGCCCTGCCCGCTGACGACGCGGATGCGTTTGCCGTCGGCACGATCGAGCACGACGGGGTTGTTGCGTCCGGCCGGGACGTAGAGCCGCGTGTGCGACGCGAGCATGTAACCCTGCGCCGGGAGGTCGGTCTGTTTTTGTTGCCACTTGATTTTGCCGGTGGCGGCGTCGAGCGCGGTGATGAGCACGCCCTCGGACGGGAACATCCCGGCGGCGCAGTAGGCCAAGTCGCCGATAACGACGATGCCGGTCCGCAGCGGCCAACGGGAAATGATCCGCGAGTTGCCGGGGATGCGGTAGTCCTTCGGGCCAAGCTGAGTCTTCCAAATCCGCTTGCCGGTTTTGGCGTCGAGACAGTAAGCGCTGCCGTCGTCCGAGCCGACGAACACCCGTCCCTCGGCGATCGTCGGGGCGAGGCGCACAGGCCCTTCAGTAAAATATGTCCAGCGTGGCTCACCGGTGGCGGCGTCGAGGCAGTAGATTTTATCGTCCGCCGACGAGCCGTAATAGAGCAGACCGTCGGCGATGACGGGGTGGTAGGCGTAGTCGAAGATTTGCCGCGACTTCAGATTGTAAACTTTGTTCCAGCCGTCCCACTTGGCCTCGCCGCGCCAAGCGGGACGCGGGGCGTGTTTGGAGCGATGCACCCACCCGTCGGTGAACGGGGTGAGCAGCGATTCCCGAGCGACGCCGGTGCGGGCGTAGTCGTGCTGGTAGGTCGGCCAGTCCGCCGCTTGGCCAAGCGTGGCCAGGCTGAACAGGCAAAGAGCTGGAAAGTGTCGTATAAAAAACATGATTTAACACCGCTGTCGCGCCGGGTTTTTAGGCGTTAGGCAGCGGGAGCGCAATTCAATCCGCCCAAAAACGGAGCTTTGTCCGGTGGTTTAGCACGGATTCTGCTTGGCAAGACGGCGTGATGTTGGCTTTGGGAACAGGAATGATTGCATTGATCGTGACGCTGGGCGCTGGCCTTGGGCTTGCCGGTGGCTGGTTTGGGTTTCGCTGGCGGCACAAGGGGCGGGTCTTCAGCGAGAGCGACCGGGAATATTTCCAGAATCTCCTGTACCGGGCCGAGACCGCCGAGGCCAAGCTTGATCAACTGGAGCCGGAACTGGCCAAGACACGCGATCGCGCCAAAATTCTCGAGGACAGTCATCGGATTATTCAGGAGGAATTGGCCGATGAACGGCAGTTCAACCTCTCGCTTAACGCCGATTTGAGCCGCGAACGCGCTCACCGAAAATTCCTCGAGGGCAAGTTGAGCGACCAATCGGAGGCGCTCGAGGCCGAGCGGCGTCGACTCGACGGCGAATTGGCGAACTTGGCCAAGCGGATCGACGAAAACACCCAAACGATCGCCGAGTCGCTCCCCGCCACTCGGGATGCCGGGGAACCGGCGTTTGCGGCTGCCTCGTACTAAGCGGCGCCCAATTCAGGGCCGGTCGTTGATTTTCTTTTGACAACGGCCGAAATCATGCCAGTTTGCCCGACCAGTTTTACTGAGCACGGCTGCCGCGCAGCCAACTAAGCATTCCTTCAAACTAAAGATGAAGCGGCTTTTTTTTAAAAACAGCCTTCGTGTCCTCGTCGCCTACGCCGTCGCGACTCTGGTTTTCACATCCGCGCAGGCGGCGTCCAGCCTCAAGACACTGGTCAAGTCCTGCTTCGTCCTCCACGATCCATCGGGCAAATACGACATCAGCCCCGAGTGGGAGGAACCGACCAGGGTGATGAACAGGCTGCCCATTCTCCCGGACCTGACCAAGCGCATCAAAGATGTTGTCACCGCCGACCACGGCAACAAGTCGGTGTTGATCGTCGGCGACGCCTCGTCGGCCTACCGCTATTATCTCGCGAGTCTGGCTGTGAGCGGTGACCCCGACTTGGCCAAGTTCACCCATCTCGAGATCGACCTGCCGAAGATTGTCGAGGGCCACACGCTGCTTGGCCAAGTGCAGGAATATTGGCAGAAGGAAATCAGCAAGCCGGCGCTGGGAGAGGACATCATTTTGTACATCTCCAACCTCAGCTCAATGATTGGGCTGGGCGCGTCGAACCGCTCCTCCACCGGGGTGGAGACCCTGTTCGCGCCGAATATCCAGGGCGGCAAGATGCGGAGCATCGCGTTCATAGACTACTTCAACTACTCGCGCGTGCGCTCCGACAATAATTACGTCATCAACTCCTTCGGCGACACCGTGTTTCTGCCGGAGTACGGGAGCGACGACATCAACGGCATCCTGCTCAACTACGCCCGCGCCTACATCCCGCAGTTGAAACTGACCGAGGCGCACGTCAACTACATCAAAGGCATCATCGGCTATTACCAACCCAACAAGCCGGAGCCGCAACGGACGCTCACGGTGTTTAAGGAACTCGTCACGGTGATGGAGGAGGCGGTGGCCAAGAGCGGCCGGTTTGTGATGGACAAAGTCACGCTCAAGGCCGCTTCGATGAAGGCCGCCCAAGTGCCGGACTGGATTATCCAGAAGGATTTCTCCGTGCTGAAGGCATTGCCGGGTAAGATCCGGTCAAGGTTCATCGGGCAGGACGAGGCGTTCAACAGCGTCGTGCGCCTGTCCCGCATTGGCTACGGCGGCGGGCGGACGGACGAAAAGCCGGTCGCCAGCATCCTGTTCGCCGGCCCAACGGGCACCGGTAAAACCTACCTCTCCAAACTGCTCTCCAAAAACCTTGGCCTGAAGATGATCACCATGGACATGACGACTTATCGCAGCTCCGTCAGCATGGATCGCTTCCTCTCCGTCATGACCGACAACCTCACGATCAACCCGCACGCCGTGTACGTGTTCGAGGAGATCGACAAGGCCAACGTGCAGGTGCTCGACCGGC
>CAUZVJ010000301.1:0-2923 GCA_963583225.1 Verrucomicrobiia bacterium | reverse complement strand
TGGTTCTCTCGCTGGTGCTGCCGGACTTTTACAACATCGGCTATCAGGAGCGCAACGCGCAAAACCTGGTGCTGGACAGGGCGAACGGCCAGCGGATCGACACGCTTGAGAGCTTGGCCAACGCACTCAAATCACCCGGAGACGGCTTCCATGTTTTCGAGTTCAAGAAAGGCAGCGCCCTGCAGAAAATCATCCTCGACGCCGAGACACTGGAGGAGGCCAACCAGCGCATCGCCAAGCGCTACCGCATCACCCGGATGCGCAAGCTGGAGTAAGTTCGTCAAGCAGATGCCAGACGCGGAGCGCCTCCGACACGCCCCACGCCTGGGCGTCACAGCCGCGTTGCCGATGCGGCGCGTCGCCGTCGAGAAGCTCCGGCACCTGGCCAAGGCAACCGTCATTCATTAAACCGGCGACACTGCCCAAGTAACCCTTGGCCGCCTCGACAGCGTCGGGATCGCTTGGCCAAGCGCGGACGAGCGCCTCGCAAAACTGCGGCAGAAACCAAGTCCACGCCGTGCCGTTGTGGTACGCCGGTTTTCGGCGCGTATCTTCATCGCCCTCGTAACGGCCCCAGTACGGGTTGGCAGGGTCGTTGAGCAGTTGGCCGTCGTGCCGGACTTCGTGCGGCGTCAGCGCGGGCAACGGCGCAAGCGAGCGCACCGCGCCGGGAATGACTAAGTGCCGGGCGGCGGCATCGACATTGGCGCGGGCGATCTTGTCGCTGACGACGCCCAAGCTGACGGCGATCAAAATGTTGCAGCGCAGGTTCGCGTCGGTTGTGGCCTCGGCTGCGCTCTGCCCCAGCTTGGCCAAGAGACAATCGGCAAGCCAACCGCGTTCGTCGCACCAAAACAGATCGACGAAACTTTGCTCGGCCTTGGCTAAGCGCGCTGCCCATTCGTCGCTCGGCTCGAGCTTGGCCAAGTGCGAAAGCAGACGAATCCACAACGCTTGAATCTCGACGGGATACCCTTCGCGCTGCGTGCCGGCCGGGTGGTTGGTGTCCATCCAAGTAAAATGCACCGGGCTAAAAACCAAGCCGGACTCGGCGTCCATCCGGATGCCGTTGGGCGTGCCGACGCTGTAATTTTCGCCGATGCTTTTGACGACGGATAGAAACGTCCGACTCCCCTCGCTCACTTTTTGAGCGTAAAAATCTTCGCCTAATTTTGCCGCCAACTCCTCGATGGCCAACGCCAGCCAAAGCGGCGCGTCGGACGTTTCGCGGTTTGAATCGTTGTCGCCAAAAATCGCGTTGGGAATCGTTCCATCCTTTTCGTGTGACGCGAACAGACCGACGACAGCCCGGGCCTCGTCAAGCCGCCCGGCGGCGATCAACCCGCGAACGGCAATCAGCGAGTCGCGCCCCCAATCTAAAAACCACGGATACCCAGCGATGACCGACTTGCCTTCTCCGCGCCGCACGACGAATGCATCCATCGCTTCGTTCATCGCCGGGCCGAGCCGTGGCCAACCGGCGTCCCAATCGTCTTCATCCTCCGTATCATCGTCTTCATCCGAGTTCTCCACTTGGCCAAGTGGTTGTGCATCCGATTCGTTGATGGAAATCATCAACTCCGTCGCTTGCCCAGACTCAATGGGCAACTGAAACCAACCGGGGCTGAAGGCATCGCCGCTGGCCTCTTGGCCGCGAGCCGCCTCAACCGGATGCGGGATGTCGCGGCACCATTCCTCCTCGACAAAAAAACGACCACACGTTGCGCGGGCAACCAAGCGCCGTTCACTCGACGGGGCGAACTCGAACCCAACGCCATCGGCCAACTGGCGGGTCGCTTCACGAAAATGTTTTTCGGCTTCGGCGTTGAGCTTGGTTTCCCCGTGGAAACTTCGATCCTCAACATCCAGCCGAACGGTCATTTCGATTTCTTCGCTCTGCACTGCCGCGTCTGCCTCGAAACAAAATTGGATCGCGTTTTGCCCGCGAAGCATTTGAGCTGCAATATCCAGCCAAATAATACGGCCGCTGCCAGATCGGACTTTGTATGACCACCATGTACGCTTCCCCTGCCCGACTGAGCGCAACCGAACGTGCCCAAGTTCTGTTTGACAACCGTTCACACTCACCCAAGCGCGGAGTCTTTTCACCATCACCCACCGATCCACCGGCAGGCTGGAATGCAGATTGGCTGCGAGCACGCAATCGTACTTGGACTGCACTTCTCCCAGCCACGCACTCATGCGCGACATGGCACCGCACCCGTTTGTGAGCAGCAGCATCGGCAACTGCCTGCAATTCGCCAAGACACTGTCGAAATAGGCAGGAAACACGTCCGGCTCGTAGGGGAGAAACTCGATGACAGATGAGAGGCGGCTTACCTTGTCGCCGAAAGATGTCAATTCCATGTTATAAGTTTCGTTTCGGCAATGGCCGTCGATAAGCACGAAGTGTCTGTCATTTACACGTTGGCTTTGGCGGTTGATGGAATCGCAATCCGGGTCGGTGTCGTTTAGTGCGACCCGGAACGGGGTGTCGTGTTCGATGAGCAAGTCGTGCCCGGCGAGGATCATCGTGACCCGGTTTGCGTTGCTGACTGTCCAGCGGATTACTTTCGGGTAGGCGTCGGAATGGATGCCGGAATCGATGGATTGCAGGAGGCGGCCGGGGATCTGCGGCTCGGTTGGTTTTGGTTTGGTGTGTTGGAGGCAGTGAACGGCGGCCTTGGCAAAGCGGAATCTTGTGGTAGCCGAAGTGCTCTCCCTCTCCCCGGCTCTATCCCGCTGGGAGAGGGGGAGCAGGTCTCTTGCCTCTGCCCAGGCGCGCGGGAGGGGTAGTTCGATTTCGTTTTCTTTTTCGGGGTCGAGGTTGGCTAGGATTAGCAGTTCGTCTCCGTTTTTGGATTCGCGCAGCAGGGCGAATACCGGGGAGTCGTCCGGGCTGAGGCGGGTGAGTTTTGTGCCG
>CAUZVJ010000300.1:0-2941 GCA_963583225.1 Verrucomicrobiia bacterium | reverse complement strand
CGTAATTAGAAAAGGATTGCAGCAGTCGGCCGTCAGCAACCAACACGGAAAGCGCATCGCGCGCACTTTTTGGAAACGGTTTTTTTTGTGCCCACAAGCTGAAATCTTTTCCCGCGATGTTCCGGTACAGTGCGGTGGAAGCGCCCCGGCCATTGGCGACGACCAAATCGTCCCACCCGTCACCATCCAAGTCACCCCAGGCGACTCCCGGGCCGTCTTGGCCAAGCGTCCATGGCATGAGCGGTTGGTTTTGTGTTTCGTTGCCAACCGACTCGACATGTTGTTTCGCGGCGGGAAAATTCAATTGCTTGAAAATCGGCGCCGTGGTGCCGCTGGCAACCGGTTCCGCCGGGGTCGGTTCATAACGAATCCAATAAACCCTGTTCGGCTCCACTTGGCCAACGATCGTCTCTTTCAGGTTGGGCCAGATGACTTTCAGTTTGCCGGTGGCTCCCGGCATGGCGAACACGCGCAGGGTGTCGTCGGAGGACAAATACCGTCCGCCGCCAATCATCTCCTGGCTTTGGGTTTGCCCGGCATGTTCGACTTCGATTCTCGCGCCGATCCCCGCCGTGTTCCCCGGCGGACCGGCCAAGCGGACGGCAATGCGCGGCTTGGCGGCGTTGTTGCGATAGACACCGGCAGGGGCACGGAGGTTGTTGACGACGACATCAAGATCGCCATCCCCGTCGAGGTCGCCACAAGCCATGCCATGGGAGACGCCTTTCGTGTCGAACCCCCACTCGGAGGCGCTTTCGGAGAATTTGAGTTCGCCCAGATTCCGGAACGCCGCGTTAGGTGTGTCTTGAGCCGGGAACACCCGCCGGGCCAGGAGGATCTCGCGGTTGGTCATCTTTTTGCTTTCGCGCTGTTTACGCAGCTTGATGATCGTGTCCAGATGGCGTGCGTTCCGTTCCACGCCGTTTGTGATCAGCACGTCCTCGAGTCCGTCCAGATCGACATCCATGAATATCGTGCACCAGGACCAGTCCGATGCAGGAATCCCGGCGTAATGGGCGAGCTCGGAAAAAAGACCAAATCCGCGATTCAGGAACAGCGTGTTCCGCATGGTTTGCGGACGGTCGTTGTACCGTCCCGGAACGGGTTGGTACTGCACCCTGGGGATCATTTGATTTTTCCGTGTCCGATGCCTGGTGTTCAACATGTCCACCACGAGAAAATCATCCAGGCCGTCCCGGTCAATGTCCGCAAAATCGACTCCCATCGAAAACATGCTGGTCTTTCTGAGCGCCAACGCCGGGGCTTCACGAAAGCGCCCCTGGCCAACGTTAAGCCAAAGGCGGTCAAGTCCGTCGAAATCGTTGCAGACATACATGTCCGGCCGACCGTCACGGTTGATGTCCCGAAACATCACCGACAAGCCCCACTCGTATAATAACCCCGGCAATGGCGAGCCGTTTGCGCTCATGAACCGCCTGCCGCCGGCTTCGTTTCGTTCGAATCGAAACTGGCCAAGGTTGCGATACAGCACATCCGGCAAGCCGTTCTCCTCGATGCCACCGCGTTCGTTCAGCTTGAAACGATTCTGGAATCTCGACCCCTCAACGGGCACTCCATCGACGCTCGAGATAACCTTGCGCCCCCCAATGGTGCGAAACTTGAAATAGGTGTTCGGCATGTCCATCAAAGTGGTGTCCCGATAGTAGGTGGCGTAAAAATCAAGCAGTCCGTCGGCATCGACATCTGCGACAGCCAGGGACATGCCGCCTCGCGCCCCGGGCAATCCCGCCGCTTGGCCAAGCACTTGGCTGAAACCTGTACCGGTGTTTTTGAACAGAAGCGTGCCAGAGTGAATTGTGTTGACGATCAAGTCCAGGGCTCCGTCTCCATCCAGGTCAGCAAACGTGGCCCCGGTGGAGTCTTTCCCGGCACAATCCACGCCGTAAGAGCTGGCTACCTCGTCGAACTTCCAACCGCCCTTGTTCAGGTAAAGATGGTTTGGGCTGTCCAGTCCGCACAGGTAAATGTCACACAGCCCGTCGCCATTGACATCCCCCAGCGCCACCCCCGATCCGCTCAGATACACCTGGTTCTGTAGCGACTTTTCCACGTCCAACTGGTTGCTGAACTGTATGCCGGTTTGCCCGGGGGCGAGCAGAGTGAAGCCGGACCTTGTTCCGGTCGGGATGTCGAGAGGCCGCCATTTGTGGTTTGCTTCCTCGACCCATGTGACGGCAGGGAACGCTTGGCCAAGCGCCCATGCAGCCAGCGCGACAACCATCGTGCGGCCCTTAATGAATGACCTGAACCTCATCCGGCTTTGAGATTTTGATGGTTTTTGCACCACGGGGAACGACCACTGCGGCGACGCTTCTGTCGGGCCATTTGATATGCAGCTTGGCTTGGGTTTCCCCGACGACAAACAATTGAACCAAGCTGTCCTGCGACCAGTAACCTGAACCAAGCCGGATTTCGCGCCTGGGGCCAAGCGAGCCATTTTGCTCCAGCCGGATGGAGGCACCCACGGCCTGCGGGTTGTCTCCTCCGCCCGTTAACAGAACCCTGATGCCAGGCTTGCCGGTTGAGTTGAGATGAAGTTTCACGGGGCCGTTGTTTTGGGCCGTGACAATATCGACCCGACCGTCGCCGTTGAAATCCGACACGGCACACCCGCGAGCTTGGCCAAGGTTTGCCACGCCGGATTCCGTGGCCGACAGCGCCCTGAAGCCTCCCCGCCCGTCGCCGGTCATCACCAGGCCAAGCCCGGCATCGTGCCTGGATGTTTCACTGTCCACGTTGAAAAAATTCTGCGCGAGATAAACATCGTCGTTCCCGTCGCCGTCAAAGTCAGCCACGGAGCAGCCGAACGCCGGGGCAAACTGGGCTTCCACAGGCAGGTGAGCTTTTTTGAACGACCCGCCGACATTCAAAAACAGGGTGGTGTCGAGCGTGTTCAGCTTAAGGGTCACCGCAGGCGTCC
>CAUZVJ010000299.1:0-2941 GCA_963583225.1 Verrucomicrobiia bacterium | reverse complement strand
ATGTCGTAACCCGTCCCGCCGCCGGACCCGGCGTAAAGCTCGGTGAACTTGGGCAGGCCGCCCCCGGCAAAATCGCCCTTGGCCAAGGCCGGATTTACCGGCATCCCAAAATCACCGGTACCGTCGGTTGGGTGGTACGCATCGAACGCCGGTGACTGCTCCGAGTCGAGCGTGAACCAAGCTTCCCCATCGACGCTAACCGACACGCGGGTCTCGCCATCGGCTTGGCCGAAGAGCGTTCCGTCCGTGATGCCGCCGCCGCTGAAATCGCCGTTGGTGATCGTGAACCCAGCCGCTCCGAACACGATGAAGTCGAGCCCGAACGGGTTGAGCGGTTCGTCGCGAATCGGCATGGCGAATTTCAGCGTCACTTCGCCGCCTTGGCCAATGGAGAGAATTTGGTCGAGCAGATACGGCGGACTGAACGGCGTGATCGGCCCGCCCCATTTGCCCGGTGTCTCGCGGGCAGGCACGCCGATGATGGCGTCCTTATTTGTGTAGCCGGCACCGGTGCTCCAATCGGCGGCAAAACCGGTTCCAGATTTGTACGACACGACCTCGGCAGCAAACTGCGTCGCCCGTGCTACACAGACTCCCGACAATGCGGCGAGTCCCAATACGATGATTATGATGCGTTTCATTTGTTGATCTCTTTTTGTTGAGACCAACAAGTGAGTGGAGCATAAAAAAAGACCTTCCGCGTGGGAGGGTCTTGGGATTAAAGCTGCACCATCGTGCTGGCCTCATCCTTCTCGAGTGCGGAGAAGTTGGGCGCGTGAGCGACCTGACGAGCATGACGGCAAAATTGACCTGACTTCGAGCTGCCACGCAGCTCGTCACAGTGGCGCAACCGTCCCCGAGTCTCACGGGGTTCCTTCCGGCGTCATGATTGTCTTTGGGCAAATGCCCAAGTCAAAGAACTTGGCCAAACTACGCACCGCTCAACTGCCGGGCAAGCCCGGAATTTTGCGTAGCCAGTCAGGCCGGCTTCTGTTTGAATCCCCGCCCATGTCGAAACTGAGCCAACTCTTCGCGGCCGCCATTTTGCTGGCAACAGTGCAGACCGCGAACGCCGAAATTCTCCCTCCGGGCAACCGCCCGCTGGCGCCCGGACACCACGCACTCGTCCACGCCACCGTCGTCGTCAAACCGGGCGTCACGATCGACGACGCCACGGTCGTCATTCGCGACGGCCGCATCCAAGCCGTCACCGAAAAAGGCGAGGCGCCCGGCACCGCCCGCGAATGGGATATGACCGGCCTGACGATTTACGCCGGGTTCATTGATCCGTACGTCACCGAGGCCAAGCCGATCTCGACCACGATGACGCAGAGCATCACCGGCACCGGAGCGACCGCCGCTGGCAAGCCGGGCTTTTTCGGCGCGACGGGAAACGAACTTGATCCCGGCATGACCGGTCCCGGCTCCGGCCTGTCCACGATGAAACCGGAGCACGATGTCACCGAAGCTTTCAGTCCAAACGCGGCCACGCACGAAGCGCTCCGGGCGCAGGGCTTCACCGCCGCCGTGCTCACCCCGGGCAACGGCATCGTCCGCGGCCAAAGCGCACTCATCTCGCTTGGCCAAGGTTCGCCAAACCAACTCATCATCAAGCCGCAACTTTTCCAGCACATTGTTTTCGACACAAAAGCATCCAAGCCCAACGAGTACCCGAAATCACTCATGGGTGTAATCGCCGCGATTCGACAAACACTCTCCGATGCCCAGCATTACGCCGACGTTTGGGCTTACCACAAAGCCAACGCCGACACATCCAAGCGGCCGGCTTACAACAAATCACTGGCCACGCTGCAGGCTGTTTTGAAAAACAGGCAACCGGTCATCATCGAACCGGGCAGCGTACTGATGGTGGACAAGGCGATGCGGCTCGCCGACGAGTTCAGCATCAAGCCGTTCATCGTCGCAACCGGCCACGAATGGCGCCGACCCGACCTCGTGAAAACCAGCGCCACCCGATTCATCGTGCCGGTCAATTTCCCCAAAGTGCCCAAAATGCCAAGCGACTCCGACTGGGAAAACGTCTCGCTTGACCAACTTCGCAACTGGGATTGGTCGGCGGAAAACCCGGTTTTATTGCACAAAAACGGGCTTGAAATCGCCCTCACGACTCACGGCCTCAAGAATAAAAAGAAGTTCCGCGAGAATTTGGCCAAAGTCATCGAACGCGGCTTGGCCAAGCGCGACGCTCTCGCCGCACTCACCACCACTCCGGCCGAGTTCACTGGCGTAAGCGACCAACTGGGAACGGTCGAAACCGGCAAACTGGCCAACTTGGTCGTCGTCGAGGGCGATTACTTCGATCCGAAAGCCAAGCTCAAAGGCGTTTGGA
This sequence comes from Verrucomicrobiia bacterium, assembly GCA_963583225.1. GTDB lineage: Bacteria > Verrucomicrobiota > Verrucomicrobiia > Limisphaerales > UBA1096 > UBA1096. The sequence continues at coordinate 591 of CAUZVJ010000299.1, read as the reverse complement.
TCGAGGGCCGTTGGAACACGCTCGAACCGGAAAAACTAGAGTGGGTCGATAAAAAGAAAGACGACGAAAAAGAAGACAAAAAAGCGGACGAGAAAAAAGAGGACAAGCCGGACGAGCGACTCGCCCGCTCGCCGATCGGCGAACACAAAATACTCGAACCCGACGCCGTGCTCGTCCGCAACGCAACGCTTTGGACCAGCAGCAAACGCGGCGTTTTGAAAAACCACGACCTGCTCATCGTCGACGGCAAAATTAAAAAAATTGGCCGCGAGTTGCAGTCGCCCGAAAACGCGCACGTGATCGATGCCAAAGGCAAACACGTCACCGCCGGCCTCATCGACGCCCACAGCCACAGCATGATTCTCGGCTCGGTCAACGAAGGCACCCTGCCCTCCTCGGCCATGGTTTCCATCGGCGACGTGGTCAACTCCGAGTCGCCGCAGATTCATCGCCAACTCGCCGGTGGACTGACGGTGGCCAACCAATTGCACGGCTCGGCCAACCCGATCGGCGGCCAAAACGCAATCATCAAACTGCGCCTTGGCCAAGGGCCGGAGGCGCTCAAGTTCAAGGCCGCCCCGCTCGGCATCA
>CAUZVJ010000298.1:0-2962 GCA_963583225.1 Verrucomicrobiia bacterium | reverse complement strand
CAACCGCGGCGGTGGCGAGGATTTGTGGGTGCTCGGCACGCATGTGTTTGACCTGACCCATCACCTCGCCGGTTACCCGCTCTGGTGCCAAGGCTACGCGCGGCAGGGCGGCGAGTCAGTGACGGCCAGACACGTCAAGCCGGGCAACGAAGGCATCGGCCCGTTGGCCGGCGACAACGTCGGCGCCACCTACGCCCTGCCCGGCGAGGTATTGGCCCACTTCCGCTCCGTTCGAAACTGCGCCGGCTCGCCCAACCGTTTTGGCCTGTCGATTTTTGGCAGCGAAGGCGTCATCAAGATGACCACCGGCTATCTGCCAAGCGCCAGTTTCCTGCCGGACGGCTCGTGGACACCGGCACGCACCGGCAAAAAGTGGATTCCCATCAGCTCCAACGGCGTTGGCCAAGCGGAGACGCTCAAGGACGGCGGCCTGCACGCCGGCAACGTCATCGCCATACTCGACCTCATCGCCGCCGTGGAGCAGGATCGCGAACCGGAAGCCAGCATTCGGGACGCGCGGACGGCGGTTGAGATGATTGTGGCGCTGTTCGAGTCGCATCGGCAGGGGGGTGCGCGAGTGACGTTCCCCCTGTTAAACCGTGACAACCCCCTCACTCAACTCGCCGAATAACAGGCCAAGACTGCAAGGGCGGCTCGATTTGCCAATGGCAATTGGCTTTGACAGGCCAACGCGTGACGGGCAGAGTCCCGCCCCCTTTTTGGGAGGATGCCACACACAATTTAGAACATGTCCAATTTGGAAACGACAAACAACCCCCTTATTCACGACCTGAACGCCGAACCGGAAACCAGCAACGAACTGGTGGGCAACTTGCTGGTGGGCCAATCAGGCGGGCCGACTGCAGTGATCAATGCCAGCGTGGCCGGTGTCATCCAGGAGGCCGGCAAACACCCGGACCAGATCGAGGAGATTTACGGCGGGCTCAACGGCATCTTCGGCGTCCTACACGAAAACCTGATCGACCTCAACGAGGAGAAGGTGCGCTCTATCGAAGAACTCAAGCACACCCCCGGTGCCGCGCTGGGTACCTGCCGCTATAAGGTTCGTTTCAAGAAAAACCCCGAACAAGCCGCACGCGACATGGATCGGTTGTTCGAAGTCTTCGAGGCGCACAACATTCGCTATTTCTTTTACGCCGGCGGCAACGACTCGCAGGACACCAACAACAAGGTACATCTCGAGGCCATTGAGCGCGGCTACCCAATGCGCTGCATTGGCGTGCCCAAGACCATCGACAACGACCTGCCCCACACCGACCACACGCCCGGCTACGGCAGCGCGACCAAGTACAACGCCACAACGGTGATGGAAGTCGCGCAGGACGTCGCCAGCATGGCCACCGACGACGGCTCCTGCTGCATCATCGAGGTCATGGGCCGCGCCGCTGGTTGGCTCGCCGCCGGCACCGTGCTGGCCAAGCGCAAACCCACAGACGGGCCGCACATCATCTTGCTGCCGGAAATCCCGCTCGACGAGGGGAAGTTTCTGGCCAAGGTTCAGGAGACCGTTTACCAACTCGGCTACTGCGTCGTGGTCACCGGCGAAGGTGTGAAAGACAAGGAGGGACACGAACTCGGCGCGGACAAGAAGCGGCTCGACTCGTTCGGCCACCCAGTGTTGTCCGGCGCTGCTGAATCGCTTGGCGAACTGGTCCACGGCAAACTCGACCTCAAGACGCGCACGGTGAAACTCGGCTACGCACAGCGCTCTGCCGCACACTTCGCCAGCCAGCAGGATGTCGATGAGGCGGTCGCCTGCGGTGAGGCCGCCGTCCGCGCCGCCGTGGAGGGCAAGAGCGGCTTCATGGTAACCATCGAGCGCAGGTCGGATGACCCGTACGAGTTCACCACCGGCCTGCATCCGCTGGGCGACATCGCACTGGTGGAGCGCACCATCCCGCGCGACTGGATCGACGAGGACGGCTGGCTGCCCAATGAAAAATTCATCCAGTACGCCGCGCCACTGGTTCGGGGGCAGCTGGATCTGCCGACCAAAGGCGGCCTGCCAAAATTCGCCGAGTTGACCCGCGTACCGGTCGAAAAGGTACTGCCGCCGCGCTCCCCGCTGGTCATCCCCGTGTCGGCGTAAAACCGGCTTCAGTGCGGGTTGCCGCAGGTGAAGTCGCCCTCCTCCCAGCCGTCGCGGCTGTGGTAGGCCCACCAGTCGTACTCCTTGGGGGAACCGTTCATGCGGGCAGCGTGGCCATCGAGGTAACTCAACACAATGCCCCTCTTGTGAGGCATCATCTTGTAGTCCCAGTACGGCATCTCCCAAGTCAGCACCGCGAGGGTCGGGTTGACGCAGTCGCCGGCCCTGCGACCGCTCACTGGCCGACTCACTTCGTAGCTGTTCCTGCTCTTGGTGAGGTAAATGTGGTTCCAGACATAGGTTACATTGTTATTGTTGCGGAATCTTGATGACATCCCAGAATCCTGTGTCTTCATGGCAACAGGACAGGCAAAGACGGAGTGGGGCGATCGCGGCTTCCCTCGCTGCTTGGGATCGGGCGCGCCGGTGTTTTTCCCGATGTATGGCTCGAGCAACTGCGGCATCCAGACCAAGTCATTGCGCAACGCATGATCCCCGCCCCAAGCCCGGCCCCAGTTGCGGCAGAGGGGAATCCGGTTGTCGTACTCGGAAATGTACATCGTCACGGCCAAGCCGATCTGCTTGCAGTTGTTCAGGCAGGCTGACTGGCCAGCCTTGGCTTTCGCCTTGGCCAGGGCCGGCAACAACATTCCGGCAAGTATCGCGATAATGGCGATCACCACCAGCAGCTCGATCAACGTGAAGCCATTGGCCAAGCGCTTGGCCAAGCAGGGCGATTCTGTCCGGAACGGCATCTTCATGGGCACGTGAACACATTCAGGTTAGACACCGGTTTCACCTTGGTCAAGGCGGCTTTGGCCGCTACGCTGCCGCGCATGACCGCAGACTCCG
>CAUZVJ010000297.1:0-2987 GCA_963583225.1 Verrucomicrobiia bacterium | reverse complement strand
AGCATCACGAAGTGCTCGTCATCGAGGGACAGGGCAGCATCACGCATCCGTGCTACTCCGCCGTGACGCTTGGCCTGCTGCACGGCTGCCTGCCGGACGGCCTCATTTACTGCTACGAGATGGGCCGTAAAATGGCCGAAGGCGTAAGCCACATCCCGCTGCCCGCGATGGAACCGCAGCGTGACCTTTACCTCGCCTTGGCCAACGCCGCGCACCCCTGCCGGTTCGTTGGCGTGGCCATCAACAGCCGCAATGCAGACGAGTCGGCTTACCGCGCCGAGCGCGATCGCATCGAGTCGGAATGGAATCTGCCGGCGTGCGACGTCTTCCGCGAAAACGCCGACCCGCTGGTAGAAGCAGTCAAGGAGTTTCAAGTTTGAAGTTTCAAGTTTCAAGAGAAGTCAACACGGGAGGGGCGAGTTCCACCTCGCCCCAAAAACCATGGGACGCGCTCTCCCTCTCCCCGGCCCTCTCCCGCTGGGAGAGGGAGCTGCGGCACACCCCTGCCGCTTGGCCAAGCGCACCTTCGTTGGATTCCTTCTCCCTCAGGGAGAAGGTGGCCGTAGGCCGGATGAGGGTGAAATCATTCAATTTCTCAGAGCGTGACGTAAAAACAAAAACATGAAACTCATCGTCCACGAATACGATTTGCCGCTAAAGCATCCGTTCACGATCTCGCGCAGCACCACCACGGCGCAGCGAACGCTCATCGTCGAGTTGCAGCAGGACGGCGTGAGCGGTTACGGCGAAGCCATCGTCAACAGCTATTACGATTCGCCAATGGAAACGATGCGGTCGCACCTGCAGGCCATGCAACCACTGCTCGACGGCGAGACGTTTCGCGACACGGAATCGTTCTGGAATCTTTGCGCCGGACAGTTGGGCGACGCATCGTTTGTGTTGTCCGCGCTCGACTGCGCGGCGCACGATCTTTGGGGCCGCCTCGAGGGCGTGCCGGTGCATCGGCTATGGAGCCTCGACCCGGCAGACGCCGTCGTTTCCTCCTTCACCATCGGCATCGCCGAGATGGACAAGATGGTGGCCAAGCTCGCCGAGATGCCGGGGTGGCCGGTTTACAAAATCAAGCTCGGCACAGCGAACGATGTGGAAATCATCCGCACCCTGCGCGAGCACACCGAGGCCGTCTTTCGTGTCGATGCCAACTGTAGCTGGGCTCCGGATGAGACCGCCGCGCTCGCCGACGAAATGGCAAAACACAACGTCGAGTTCATTGAGCAACCGCTCCCGCCCGAGGCGCGTGAAGCGCAGGCGAAGTTGTTCCGCGACTCTGCGCTGCCGCTCATCGCCGACGAAAACTGCGTGGGCGAAGCCGACGTGCTGCGATGCGTCGATCACTTCCACGGCATCAACATCAAGCTCTGCAAATGCGGCGGTCTCACTCCGGCGCGCCGGATGATCGCCACCGCGCGCGACCACGGACTCAAGGTGATGGTCGGCTGCATGACCGAAAGTTCCGTCGGCATTTCCGCCGCCGCGCAGCTCACGCCGTTGATCGACTACGCCGATCTCGACGGCGCCGTACTCCTGGCCAAGGACGCCGCCGACGGCGTGCAACTACGCCAAGGGCAGTTCGCCTTCCCCGACGAACCGGGCCTCGGCATCCGGGCACTGAAGTAGTTCAAGGTTGAACCCAAACCTTTCTTGCGGCACGGTTTTGAGGACATGAACGAACGCGACGAAACCGAGGCTTTTCGCGAGCAATGCCGCCGCCAGATGGCTCGACCGATCGAGAGCAGGATGAAATACGGCTTCTGTTACGTCTATCGGCCCGTGTTGGACGATGCCGGTGTTCGCGTGTTTGACACCATGAAGGAATACCGCGAATGGTGCGCGGAAAATTTGCCGGCCTATCTCGGCTTCCAGCCCGCCTGATGGATCGCACTCCCTTCAACCCGCTGCAGGCGCAGGAAGTTGCGGAGGCATTCAACCAAGCCGACGTGGAGTACCTGTTCATCGGCAAAGGGGGCGCCATTCTTCTCGGCTTCCCCGGCACCACGCAGGATGTGGACGTGTTCCCTGCCAAGTCCGAGGAGAATGGCCGCCGCATTGTCACCGCCTTGGCTGGGCTGGGTTTTGAACTCGATGAGACCACCCGGGCTGAAATTGTCCGGGGCAAGGATTTTGTACAGTTGAAAAGCGGCCCGTTCGATATCGACTTGGTGTTCGCCCCGGACGGCATCGAGAGTTTTGAGGAAGCCAAGGCACGGGCCGTTCAGGAAGGGCAATTCCCCGTCGCAAACCTCCGGGACATCATCGCCAGTAAAAAAGCCGCCGGCCGGAAGAAGGATCGGCTGGACTTGGAATTGCTGGAATTATTCCGCTTGGAATACGAGGCCCGGAATCAGTAACGCCAATTAAAAGTCAACCCCTTGGCCAAGCGGCGAGGATTCGTTTCAGCAGTTGGCCGAACTCGGTGGTGCTGACGCTGCCTTCCTCCTCGAAGGTGTTCACGCGGTGCACGATGACGAAATCCCATTGCGGGACGACGAGTATTTTATGGCCGCGATGACCACTGGCGGCAAATGATCCGTCCGGCAGGATGACGCCGGGATAAAATTTGCCGTTGGCCGCGACCCACCACATGTAACCGTAGCCGCCTCCGCGCTCGGTGGTGGAGTACGGGCGCGTGCTCTCATCGACCCAGTTTTGCGGGATGATTTGTTTGTCACCCCAACGGCCGCCGCGCGCGAAGAGCAGCCCGAACCGCGCGAGGTCGCGCGCGCTGAGCTCGAACGGATACGCCGCGTGCACCGAGTCGGTGCCGGTGAAGTAGCGTGTGTGTTTGTCGCGGACAAAATCCTGCATGCCCAGCGGCTTGGCCAGGCGCGACTCGAACTCCCGGTAAATCCCGCGCCCGGTTTGCTGTTTGAAGATCGTGCCCACCGCGTTGAAGTCCCAGTTGTTGTAATACCAAAACGTGCCTGACGCGTGGCTGCCGCGCTTGGGCCGCCGCGCCGCCATGCCTT
>CAUZVJ010000296.1:0-3024 GCA_963583225.1 Verrucomicrobiia bacterium | reverse complement strand
GTCGTCACCGGCGGCGCGGGTGCGGAAATGAAAACAGCAGCCGACGAGGGCGTGGACACCTTTATCACCGGCGAAGGGCCGCACTGGACGTTCGCGCTGGCCGAGGATCTTGGGCTGAACGTGTTTTACGGCGGCCACTACGCGACGGAGACGTTCGGCGTGAAGGCGCTCAGCGAGCATCTGTCGAAAAAGTTCAAGCTGCCGTGGACGTTCATCAATCACCCGACCGGCCTGTGACGCCGGAGATTGCCAGCGCTTGGTTTTCAAAATAGGATTGCCGCCGTGAACCGCATTTCACAACTCGCCGCCGCCCTGTTGCTGCTCTGTGTTTTATCGACAGCCGACGCCGCGCGGCCCGGCAAGATCAGCAAGGTGCTGCCGCATTGGCTCGATCTGCAGGGCCGCCACACGCTCTCCCCCAGCCTGCTCGAGCGCGACGCCTATCAGGCCAAGCTTCGGGCCGACCGCAGTCTCTGCTCCGGCATCCGGTTCGACGTCAAGTGGGCCAAGAACAAGAGCGGCTCCGTCAAGCTGCAACTCGAGTTGCGCGTCACCGACAAGGCCAAGCCGGTCGTGCTCGAGCAGGCCATCAAGCCAAGCCGGCGCGGCGGGTGGGACGCGGTCACGCTGGACGGCGACGCGTTCAAGGCGATCGGTAAAATCATCGCTTGGCGCGTGCGCCTGCTCGACGGCGACATCGAGCTGGCAGAGCGGCGCTCGTTTCTGTGGACTGAAACCAAGTCGGCGGCTGACGCCAAAAAACCGGCTGCCGATTGACAACCGCCCCGGCCTCCCCCACTCTTCCGCCCATGGCAAAAACCGGTTTAGGCCGAGGCTTGAGTTCCCTGCTGGGCACGCGCCCGGCGGCTGACAAGAAAACCAAAGCCGGGAAAACACCCGCAACCGCCGACTCACCCAACGAAGTGCCGATCGGCGCAATTCTCCCGGGCGAAATGCAGCCGCGCAACGGGTTCGACGACGATTCGTTGAACGAGTTGGCCGAGTCGATCCGCGAGAACGGCATCTTGCAGCCGCTGGTCGTGCGGCCTCGCGAGGGCGGTTACGAACTCATCGCCGGCGAACGCCGCTGGCGCGCCTCGCAGATGGCCGGCTTGGCCAAGGTGCCGATCGTCATTCGCGACGTGGACGACCGAACGGCGCTCGAGTTGGCGCTCGTGGAAAATTTGCAGCGCGAAAACCTCGACCCGATCGAGGAGGCCAAGGGCTACGCGCAGTTGGTCGATCAGTTCGACCTCACGCAGGAGGAAATCGCCGCCAAGGTCGGCAAAAACCGGGCCACGGTGGCCAACGCCCTGCGACTCATCAAGCTGCCGGCCGAGGTGCAGACGTACGTGCGCGACGGCCTCCTCTCGAGTGGCCACGCCAAGGTGATCCTCGGGTTGAAACAGGCCAGAGACCAAATCGCCGCAGCCAAGCGCGTGATCAAAAAGGAGTTGAGCGTCCGGCAGACCGAGGAACTGCTCGGCGCGCTTGGCCAAGCGACTCCGGGCAAAACCAAGCGTGGCGCAACCGGCAAAAGCACCGCCGCCGACGCACACATTCTCGACCTCGAAAGCAAGTTGCAGGAACGGCTCGGCACCAAGGTGTCACTGCGATACCGGAAAGGCAAAGGCTCGGTGGACATCAGGTTTTTCAACGACGAAGATCTGCAGCGCATCCTCGAAACCCTCGGCATCAAGGCTGACTGATTATGGAGAGTTTCAAGTTTGAAGTTTCAAGTTTGAAGGGGGAATCATTAGGGAGAAACATGTTCCGTCTCGCCCCAAAAACCATGGAACACGTTCTCCCTCTCCCCAACCCTCTCCCGCTAGGAGAGGGAGTCGGGACATTCGCGCTTGGCATCTTTCTTGAAACTTCAAACTCAATAACATGCTTTTGGAAATTGTAAAATATGGCGACCCCGTGCTTCGGCAAAAGGGCGGGCGCGTTGAAAAGGTCACGCCGGAAATCAAGCAACTCATCGACGACATGCTCGAGACCGTGCACGAAGCGCACGGCATCGGCTTGGCCGCGCAACAGGTCGGCCGGCCGATGCAGTTGACCGTCGTGGACGTGACCGATGTCGAGGATCGCCCCTCGCGCATGAGCATCGACGGCGAGCCGGTCAAGCCGGAGGATTACATGCCGCTCATCCTGCTCAACCCGGAATGCACCGCAGTCAGCGACGCGAAAGCGGAGGGTGGCGAAGGTTGCCTGAGTTTCCCGGAGGTGTACGGCGAGATCGAGCGGCCCGAGGAAATCGATGTGAAGGCGATGGACGAAAACGGCGAGCCGGTGGCGTTTCGCTGCGGCGGCCTGCTCGCGCGCGCCATCCAGCACGAGTGGGATCACCTGCAGGGCATCCTGTTCATCGACCGGATGGACGCCTTCGTCCGCACCGAACTCAAGCCGGAATTCGACGCCATTTTGGCTGAAACCAAAAAAGCGCTTGGCTGATCACGGCGCGGTTGCCGCCCCGCGCTTGGCCCGGACTTTTTGCAGCAAACCCATCCCCAGATGGTATTTCTCGGCAGCCGTTTTGCCGGCCTGCTCCGCTGCGCTGATTTCGCTTTGGGCAGCGTTTTGTTCCTCTGGAGTATTCGCCTTGGCCAACGCCACCTTGGCCGCTGCGAGCCGCTGCTGCTCGTACACCCAGCCACCCTGCGCCATCGTCACCGCCTCGCTCAATTCCTTCTCGGCGGCGGCGAGACGACCCTGCTGCATGTAGGCCGCGCCCAGATTTTGCCGGGCGTCAAAGTAAGTCGGCTGCAGTCGCACCGCCTTGGCGAAGTAAACCGCCGCCTTGTTCACGTCGCCCTTCATCGCGTACACGGTGCCAAGGTTGTTGTGCGTGTTCGGGTTGCCGGGGAAAATTTTGATCGACGCCTCGAGGTGAACGACCGCCTCGTCGTATCGTTTTTGATCCTTGCGAATGTTGCCGAGGTTGTTGAGCGCCTCCGCGTATTGCGGAGTCAACACAAGCGCCCGCTCGTACTCGGCAGCAGCCTTGGCCAAATCGCCCTT
>CAUZVJ010000295.1:0-3028 GCA_963583225.1 Verrucomicrobiia bacterium | reverse complement strand
GTTCCTCACGCCGATGAACATCTCGATCGCGGACACGGAGGAGGGAACCAAATTCATCCTCGGTGCGACCGCGCTCAAGCGCTGGGGTGACCTTCGGGAAATCCAGGGAGCCGCCATCTATCTCGCCAGCGACGCGGCAAGCTACTCCACCGGCGCAATGCTCAGCGTGGACGGCGGCTGGACGGCGCAGTGACCCGCCACCCTCATTCAAAGATTCACGGTCACACTCGCCGTGGCGGCTGAGGCAGGGTCGGCGCGTTGATCGAGCGAGCTAATAATCTCCCGGGCCGAGCGCTTCACTTGGCCGCTGAATTTCTCCTCGCCGTTGACAGTGATGCTCAACGGCGCATCGAGGTTCACGAGTTGATCCGACAAACGCACAACCAAGCGCTTGGTGTTCTCTGCGGTGATCGTGATCGCCTGGCCATCAACCTCGGCGTTCAACCGCTGGCCCTTGGCCAAGTGCTGCTCCGGAATCTGCAGCCAATAAAACCGCGAAGTGATGCCCTTGGCCTGACGCCAAATAATTTTCGTCGGCCACGGGTTACGGGTGAACTTGGCCATCCACGGCAACGACTCTGCATCCTTGCCTTTCATCCAATGCCCCATCTCCGGATAAATGCGCACCATGTGTTCGTAGCCCGTCGGGTCGCCCTCGCGCAGGTCGGCCAACAGGCCCTTCCACCGCCCGGCGACTTGGTTGCGTTTGTACGCGCCGTCCTTGCCGCCCATGAACAAGCCGAAGCCGATGTTGCGCAAGTTGTCCGGCTTGGCGTCATTCGGGTGACCGGCCATCATCGAAGCCGCCGCCCAGCGATCCGCCATACGCGGCGCGAGTTGGTAAACACCATCGCCTCCCGCCGAGTATCCCATCAGATAAACCCGGTTCGGATTCACGCCGCGAGTTGCCACATAATTCTCGATCAAGCGATCAAACAAGCCATCGATGTGAGACTGATGCCATAGGTTCCAAGTGTCGGTCGGCGCGCGCGGTGCGACGTAAATGCCCTCCGCCGGCTGGTAAAGCTTGATCTGGTTTTTCCACTGGCTGTCGTTCATGCGGGTCGGCGCACCGCCGCCGCCGTGCATCGAGATCCACAGTGAACGCCCGCCCTCCGGTGCGTCACCGAAAACCTTCTCGAGATAGCGCAACTTTTTGTCCCCCAATTGGATGGACTTGGCCTCGATCTCGCCGGCACGCTGCTTGGCCAGGCGCCTGCAGTGATCGGTCCAAAGCAGCTCGATCGCCTTTTTGGCGTCTGCCTTGGACAGGTCGCCCTTGACCCAATCGCCGGGGAGAGTGTCCGGGCGCACATTGGACGGAGCGGCCAGCCAAGCGGTCACAGCGGCGAGTTGCGACGTCTCGATCGCCGCTTGGCCGGGGAGATCGTCCCACTGGACATCGACTGTCACGCCGCCGTCCTTGGCCCGGCGAATGGGGATTTGCTTCACCTCGTCGCCCTTGGTGAATCGCAGCCAAAGCGGCGTGTTCAGGTTGCACGTGAAGCCGGCGATGTCGTTGAGGTCGGCGCGGCCGGCCTTGGTTTTGCGCGAGGCGATCACCTTGTGATTGGCGTCGAGCAACTCGGCGCGCACCTCGATTCGTTTGCCGCCCTGCTCGCGCACGCGCACGAACAAATCGTCCCCGGCGTTTTCACGGCTGCTTCCGCCGGTGTACCGGTCGGTGACGTTGAACGCGCTGACCTGCCTGGCGTCGATGTCCCAAACCATCGGGAACCGCGTGCCGGTTTTTTTCCACGACGTCGCGTAGATCGAGTGTTCCCAGTTGGACTTGTCGGCCTTCGCCGCCGCGCCGACAAACCAGCCGCGGTTCAGACCGGCGGCGTTATATTCGTCTGATCCAGTGAAGTGCCAGCCGCCGTCCCAGATCTCCGACCACGTGTGATTGCCGCGATTGTTCGTCCACAGCGGCGTTCCAGCGACGCGCGATGCAATGCCAACCGAGCGACAGGCATCGACGAGAATTATCGACAAGCCGGTGCACGTCGCCCTGCCCTGCGCAATCGACTCGGCCGGACTTTGGTTCGGCTGTTTGCGGCCGGTATTGTAGTGGACGTTGATGAGGTTAAAAATCTTGCTGTTGATCGCCTGCACCGCCTCGGTGGCTGTCGACGCCTTGGCCACGATGGCACGGCACTTATTGTAAAACTCCAGCCGCCAACGCTCGCGCGTCTCGTCAAGACTGGCGTACGGCAGCACATCGTTGAAAAACAACTCCTCTGACAACTGGGCGCACCATGGGAACTCCGCACGCGCCTTAAGCGCCAGATCGAGATTCTCGGTGAGGAACTCGCGATCGATCGAGGTGAGATCGCCCGGTGGCATGCCCTCTACGAGGAACTCGGCGGCACGTTTGCCAAGGTCGCCGTGTGTTTTTTGGGCAGTGGCGATGAATGCCTCGAGTCCGCCGCGGTTGTCACCGGCCTTGTCCAGGGCGGCATCGAGCGCCTCACCCGCTTGGCCATACACAACGGCCCCCGCCAGAAAGCAGACGGCAACAAGGGCTTTCATCCTGTGCAAAAACTGAATCCGCATGCGCGGTACGTTACCCGCCCGCTTGGGCAAGATCAACGATTGGGAGAGTTGATGACCCACAGCGCGGAACCCCGCCGACTGGCGGGGAGCTTGGTTGCTAAAACTTGTTAACCGCCTTAATCCCGCAACGTTAAATACACTTTCTTTCCGAAGGCATCCAGCGCGAAGAGCGTTCCGCTGAAGGACATCTCCTGGTTTAAGAATGGCTCCCACGTCGCCTTCTGTTCGGGAGTCAACAGTACCACCGCCAGCACCGGGCGACTGTCATAACGACCTTTTGTGACATAAATCTCGAGAGTGGCCAAAAAACCGTTTTCTGCCTGAAAATAGCGATCGTAACTCAAACGGTCTATCGATTTGAGCAGGCCGTTCCAAGCAACGGGTTGTCCCTCAAACTGATCCTTGAAAATCTGTTCTGTATCAAAAGTGACAACCCCCTCCCCCATGCAAGTCTCACAAAAGAACTCGACTG
>CAUZVJ010000294.1:0-3083 GCA_963583225.1 Verrucomicrobiia bacterium | reverse complement strand
TCGTGTTCGATGAGGTGATCGAGAACCCCACCACCGACTGTGTCGAGAGATGCCGACGCGCGGCTGAGCGGGGCGGCATCGACTCGATCCTCGGCCTCGGCGGCGGCAGCTCGATGGACACGGCCAAGGGCGCAAACTTCCTGCTGACCAACGGCGGCCGGATGCAGGACTACCGGGGCATCGGCTTGGCCAAGCGGGAGATGTTGCCGCTCATCGTCATCCCGACCACCGCTGGCACTGGCAGCGAGTGTCAGTCGTTCGCGCTGATTTCCGACACCGAGACCCACGAAAAAATGGCCTGCGGCGACCCCAAGGCCGCCGCGAAGATCGCCATTCTCGACCCGGAACTCACCCTCTCGCAGCCGCGCAACGTCACCGCCTGCACCGGCATCGACGCTATCGCCCACGCCGTGGAGACGGCGGTCACGAAAAAGAAAAATGAGTTGTCGTGGATGTTTTCAAAGGAGTCGTTCGGGCTGCTGCTGCCCAACTTCGCCACCGTGCTAAACCAGCCGGACGACCTCAACGCACGGGGCAGCATGCTGCTCGGCGCGGCGTTGGCCGGGTGCGCGATCGAGGCCAGCATGCTCGGCTCGGCGCACTCGACGGCGAACCCGTTGACGGCGCAGTACGACATCGTCCACGGCCAAGCGGTCGGGATGATGTTACCGCATGTCGTGCGCTTCAATGCCGAGTTGGAGGAGTGCCGTCAGGCGTACGACGAACTGGCGCTGATCGGGAAACTTGGCCAAGCGGAGGACGATGGCGACGCGGCGGAGCGCTTGGCCAAGCGACTAACGCAGTTGCTTGAGCAAGCCGACATGCCGGTGACGTTGCGGGCCAGCGGCGTGGAGGAATCGACGCTGCCCACCCTGGCTGCGGAGGCGGCCGGACAGTGGACCGCCAACTTCAACCCGCGAGAGGTTGGCCAAGCCGAGATGGAATCCATCTACCGGGCGGCTTTCTAGATTGGCTTTCCCTTTGGGCGCTTGGCTAGTTTAATCGCCGCGTGACGAGGGACGAGATACTTCAGGTTTTCACAGACTCCGGTGCGTTGCTGGAGGGTCATTTCATTTTGCGCAGCGGCCTGCGCAGCCGCCAGTTTTTTCAGTGCGCTCTTGCGATGCAGCACATGCCAAGCGTCGAGCGACTGGGTGCGGCGCTGGCCGACAAGCTGCGCGGCTACGGGCCGGTGACCGTGCTGGCCCCGGCGATGGGTGGACTTGTGATTGGGCAGGAAGTGGCGCGGCAACTTGGGCTGCGTTTCATTTTCGTGGAGAAGGAGCAGGGCGATCTTGTGCTGCGGCGCGGCTTCAAGATCGCACCGGGCGAGAAGCTCGTCATCGTCGAGGACGTGGTGACCAAGGGCGGCCGAGTCGCCGAGGCCTTGGCCATCGCAAAGGAACATCAGGCCGAAGTCTGCGCCGTCGGCGTGGTGGTGGATCGCTCGAACGGTGCGGTCGATGTCGGCGTGCCGATGCAGTGCCTGCTGCCGATGGAGGTTGAGACGTTCGCCCCCGACAACTTGCCGGAAGATTTGCAGGGAATCCCCGCAACGAAGCCGGGGAGTGCCTGAGCCGGCCGCTTGGCCAAGCGCGATGAACCGCGAAAAACTCGGCAGCAATCTGCTCCTGCTCACCACCAGCATCATTTGGGGGGCGGGATTCGTGGCGCAGGAAATGGGCTCGGATCACCTCGGGCCGAACGCCTTCAACAGCGCCCGCTACTCGATCGGCGCGGTCTGTCTCGCGGCGATCCTGCTGGCGTGGCATCGCGGCCGGGCGATGGACGGGTTCCGATCCCGCGACTGGGTGAAGGCCAGCCTCAGCGCGGGGCTGTTCCTCTTTCTCGGCTCGCTGTTGCAACAGGCCGGGATTGGAGATGAGGCGACCGGGCCAGGCAAGGCTGGTTTCATCACGGGGCTGTACGTGGTGATTGTGCCGCTGCTGGGCTTGGGGCTGGGGCATCGGACGAATTTGCAGACGTGGGCCGGCGTGGCGCTGGCGACGGTGGGGTTGTGGCTGTTGAGTTTCAACCCGGGCAACGAGCAGTGGGCGATCGGGCGCGGCGATCTGCTGGTGTTCTTTGGCGCATTCTGCTGGGCGGCGCATGTGCTGGTGATCGACCGGTTCACCAACCGCGTGTCGTCGCTGCATTTGGCGCTTGGCCAAGTGACGGTCTGCGCGGCGGCAAGCTGGGTTGTGGCGGCATTTGCCGAACCGATGGAGTGGGTCAAGTTTCGAGCGGCGTTTCTGCCCGCGCTTTATCTCGGCTCGATGTCGATTGCCGTCGCTTTCACGATGCAAATCATTGGTCAGCGCAAGGCGCACCCGACTCATGCGTCGATCATCTTCGCGATGGAAGCCGTGGTGGGCGTGTTCGCCGGTTGGCTGATCCTTCACGAGCAACTGACCGGCCGCGAACTGACCGGCTGCGTGCTGATGTTTTGCGGGATGGTTCTGTCGCAGTTGCCGATCCGCTTCTTCCGGCTTGGCCTCACGCGCCGGGCGAACAGCGACCCGCCCGCCTAATCGTCGGCGCTCCCTTCCAACAGTTCGTCCTTCACCAACTCCCGGGCATCCTCGAGCGGTTCGGCGCAGACGGAGATCGCGCCCCAATCGCTGTGATGCTGGACGATCCGCATGCTGCTTACGTGCAGGTTGGCGTCGCGGAAGCGCTTGGCCAAGTCGGCGATCGCGCCGGGCTCGTCCTTCACGCGCACCAGCAGCGTGTCCTCGGTGATGGCGTCCCAACCGGCGTCGCGCAGGACGTGCAGGGCGCGCTCGTAATGATCGACCCGGAGCATCACCAAGCCAATATTGTCGATTTTTTTCGCGTCGAGCGACTCGATGTTGATGTCGTTGCTGCCCAGCGCCGAGGTGATGTCGGCGGTGAGCCCGTGGTAATCTTCGGTGACGATTGTGATTTGTTCCATAATTAAGAACGTGGTGTGTTCAACTGCGCGCAGTCTGCACAGACCACCGCCAACTGTCGAGTACCTGTCAAAACTCTTTTAAAATGTCCTCCTTAAAACTCAACTTAAAATGTCCTCATGGACGGGGGTTTGAAGGGTAATCGCGCCG
>CAUZVJ010000293.1:0-3094 GCA_963583225.1 Verrucomicrobiia bacterium | reverse complement strand
ATTTCTCGAGCAGCGGCTTGAGAGCGGCGTAGGTCGCGGGGCCGTCGGTCTTGAAATCGATCATCAAGTGAAACGGTGCCCTGGTTTTATACACGCCGCCGTCGTTGGCTTTCACGCGCTTGGCCAGGGGCGCGAGGTAGAGCGTCTCGAGCGTGCGCTCTTTTTTCAACTCGAAGCGGGAGTGGCCGACAAGCAGCGTGTCGTCCCTCAAAAACACATCCGCTTCCACACTGCAAAAGCCGCTGGCCAGCGCATCGAGCAGCGGCCGCTTGTGGTAGTAGTCGTTGTGCGCGTGGGCGCGGACGAGCGGCGCGGGCTCGGCAGCGGGCTTGGCCGACTCAGCGACACAAGGCCAAGCGGCGAACAACAGGCAAGGAAAAATCCATTTCATGGTATCAACTACTGGGATAAATGTCGGTGCCACACCCCGGTTCGAGCGACGGCATATAGTGGCCCCCAACCACGTTAGCCGGGTGCACGAAATTGTCGCGTAGGTGTGGAATGTACTCCAGAAAGAGTTTCTCGTGTCCAAGCGCAATGTGGCTGAACAACACAAGGTGCTGGTGAATCTGACCCATGTCGCCCACGTGCGGCACGACGCGCACAGGGAACTGTCGGGCGAGCATCGCCACGGCGAGCCATTCGCTGATGCCGGCCAGGCGCGTGCAGTCGGCCTGTACGATACCAACCGCCCTGGCTTGCAAAAAATTTTTCCACAAAACACGATTCGAAACCGCCTCGCCGACAGCCACCGGCACCGGTGCGATAATGTCGGCCAGCGTCTTGTGTGCCGAGACGTCATCCGGCTGCGTGGGCTCCTCAATCCAGTACGGCTCCATCTCCTTCAGTGAGAGGCAGGCATCGATGGCTTGCGGCAGCGACCAGGCCTGGTTGGCGTCAAGCATGATTCGCACGTCGTTCCCGACCGCTTCACGCACCATGAACGTGCGCCGCACGTCGTGCGAGTGATCCTTGGCACCAACTTTCAACTTCATCGCTGTGAAACCGGCATCAACAGCGGCCTTCGCATTGTTTCGAATCTGCTCGTCGCTATACTGGAACCAGCCGACCGACGTGTCGTATCCGGGATAGCCGGTCTGCAGCACACCTTCGCGCTCTGATCGAGATCTTTGATTTGCGCGCAGCATCTCGGTTGCCTCAGCAGCGGTGATCTCTTCTTCAAGGTAACTAAAATCAATCAGACGAACGATTTCCTCAGGTGAAAGGTCCAGCAGTAGCTTCCATAACGGCACACCACGCGCCTTGGCCCAGAGGTCAAAACAGGCATTGGTAATCGATGCGAGAGCGAGGTGCGTAACGCCCTTGTGGGGGCCAAGCCAGCGTACCGCCGGGTGCTCGGCAATGGAGCGTTGCACCGCACCAAACTCCGCCATCAACTCCTCAATATTGCGGTCCTGCAACTGCACAGCCAGAATTCGAATCGCATCGCAAACGAGGTTCGTGCCGGTGCCAAGCGTGTAAGCGATGCCGCTGCCCGTGAGCCCATTGTCGGTCTTCAACAGCGTGACGCCGTAGCCGTACTGGGGGTCTGTGTGGACGGCATCTGAGCCAGCGCCAGCCTCGAGTTGCCTGCGAAAATCGCGCGTTTCGATGGATTGAATGGTCGGCATTACACCATTGGTTGGCCGAGGCCGAGGATGGCTCGCGCAGTTTCGCGTGCCCACGCATCGGCCTGGAGAATCTGCTCGAGAGACGGCTGCCCGATGACGTCGTGGCGATCCATCACTTGGCCAACGGTGTCGCTGATGCCGGTGAACGAGGTCTGCCGGTCGCAGAAAGCGTCGACGGCGATCTCGTTGGCGGCGTTGAGCACGGCGGGCAGCGTGCCGCCGGTCTCGCCGGCGCGGCGCGCCTGGCCAAGCGCGGGGAACTTGGCCAAGTCCGGCGCCTCAAAATCGAGCCGGCCGATCGCGGCCAAGTCCGTTTGCACGCGGTCGCTCGCGGCGCGGCTTGGCCACGTGAGCGCGCACTGGATCGGCAGGCACATGTCGGGCGTGGAAAGTTGCGAGAGGATCGAGCCATCTACAAACTCGACCATCGAGTGCACCACGCTCTGCGGATGCACGACGACATCGACTTGTGGCATCGGGACGTCGAAGAGCCAGCGCGCCTCGATCATCTCGAGGCCCTTGTTGAACATCGTCGCCGAGTCGATGGTGATCTTGCGTCCCATCACCCACGACGGGTGTTTGAGCGCCTGCTCAACGGTGATATCGGCGAACTGCCCGATAGGCGTCTCGCGGAACGGCCCGCCGGAAGCGGTAAGGATGAGCCGCCGCACCGACCCGGGCGAACGGCCCTCGAGGCACTGAAAAATCGCCGAGTGCTCGCTGTCCACCGGCAGCACGCGGACGCCGTGTTTGCGGGCTTCGGCCATGACAATTTCGCCGGCCATCACGAGAATTTCCTTCGAAGCCACGGCGATGTCTTTGCCGGCGCGGATGGCGGCCAGAGCCGGTTGCAGCCCGGCAGTGCCGACAATGGCGACGAGCACGATGTCGGCGCTTGGCAGCGTGGCCAGCTCGATCAACCCCTTCTCGCCGGAGGCCACGCGGATGCCGTCGAGTTGCGGTCGAAGTTTGGCGGCCTTTTCTGGCGAGCCGATGGAGACCAGCTCGGGGCGAAACTGCCTCGCCTGCTTGGCGAGAAGTTCGACGTTGCCGCCGGCAGCCAAGCCGACGAGGCGGATGTCGCCGGGCAAATCTTCGGCCACCTTGACGGTGTTCGTACCGATCGAGCCGGTGCTGCCGAGTAGAACGACGTTTTTCATTTCGCGCAGCGGCTAGTCATTGAACAAAATCAGGCGGAGGTAAAGGTACATCAGCGGGGCGTTGAACAGCAGGCTGTCGAGCAGGTCGAGCACGCCACCGATGCCGGGGAAGAACGAGCCGGAGTCTTTCACGCCGGAGTCGCGCTTGAACACAGACTCGACCAAGTCGCCAAGCATCGCGCCGACGGCCAGCAGCGGGCCAAGCGCGACGGCGTGCGCCAGCGTCATGCCGCCGAGTTTGGTCGCGCCCCAGTAATGTGCCATCACCATCGCGGCTGCGGTCGATAGCAGGATTGCGCCGAC
>CAUZVJ010000292.1:0-3100 GCA_963583225.1 Verrucomicrobiia bacterium | reverse complement strand
TGAATACGTCCCTGAAGAGAACGAACGTGACGCATTTCGCCCCAGTTGGCAGCACTCCTGCAGTGGCGCTCCTAGCCGCCCTGCTCTTCCCGAACGGGTTGCAGGCCGGGGATCCGCTGCCGGACGGAAACCAACTTGCCCGGGCGATCCGCGAGTTGATTCCGGAGAAGGACGTTGAGATTCGCGCCACCATGGAGGTGGTCGAGCGTGAACGTAAGCGACTCAAGACTGGGATTGTTATTCGGGTTGAGAAAACCGGCCAGACACAATGGTTCACAACCTACGAGGCCAAGCGTGACGGAAAAGTGGCCGAACAGTGGCGCGTGTGCCACGAGCTTGGCCAAGCGAACCGGTACGAACAAAGTGGTCGCTTGGCCAAGCGGGCTGAAATCCACTCCAGTTTGGCCGGTTCCTCGTTTTCTATCGCTGACTTTGGGATGGAATTTCTGCATTGGCCAAATCAGGTCGTCCTGAAAACCCAGCGCCGCAAGAGCCGGCTTTGCCACGTGCTTGAGAGCCGGAATCCCGAGCCGACCAACGGGGAATACCATCGGGTCGTCTCATGGGTGGACAAGGAAACAGGCGGCATCCTGCTCGCCGATATTTACACCGCCGAGGCCAAGCCGGTGAAGCGGTTTGCCGTGAAGGGCCTCACAAAAAAAGAGGGCCGGTGGCAGGTGGACGAAATGGAAATGCGCGACACGAAAACCCGAGTGCGAAGCCGCCTACATTTTCACCTGAAATGATCCCCCCAATGAGCCTGTTGGAAGTCACAGCGGAGCGCGTTTATGGGGCTGTTTTGTTTGGCGGGATATTCCTGGCAGTCGCAGTTTACCTTATCCGAAAGCAGTTGCGGAATCCGCAGAATGATCCGGTCAAGGTGATTGGGCTTTGGGTGGTCTCCGCCGTCGTCGTGGCTGGGATTTGTTACTCAGCGGTGGCCGCCCGGGAGGGGCTTCCGTTGCTCTTTGTGCTTTTTGTCTCGCTTCCGATAGCGGTCGTGGTGGGGATTGCCTGGACGCCGACACTCGCCAACATGCTTTCCTCCCCACTGACGACGGCTTTGTCCGGCAGCGCCTCGGAGGCGTACGAAAGCCCGGCCTACGGGCAGGCCTTGGCCAAGCGCAAGCGGGGGCAATTTGCGGAGGCTGTCTCGGCTGTTGACGCGCAACTGGAGCGATATCCCGGTGACTTTGAGGGACTGATGCTCAAGGCGACCATCCAGGCGGAGAACCTGAACGACCTGCCGGCGGCGGCGGTGACGATCCAGGAAACCCTGGAGGATCCGGAGCACTTCAACTACAACCTGCCGGTGGCGCTGAACAAGATGGCCGAATGGCAGCTGACGATCGCCGGTGACTCCGCAGCCGCCCGGCGGACGTTGCAGCAAATCCGAACGGCACTGCCAAACTCGCAGGCGGCCCAGTTCGCCGCCCAGCGGCTCGCGAGTCTCGACTCGTCAGAGGAGAGCGAATCGGATGTCGTGGATTTCAATGAGTCGTACCAAAAGTTGGTAGATGAGTCGGCGGCGAAGGATGACTTTACCGGCCCGCTTGAGTTGCCCAAGGCCATCGAGTCGAACCGGCAACAAGCCGATGAGGAGGCGTTGCAAACCTGCCTGCGCCGCGTCGAGATGCACCCGGACTCTATCAACAACCGCGAGGAATTGGCGGCGTTGTATCTCGATCACGCGACGCAACCCGCGAAGGCGCTCGAGCAGTACGAGCATCTTCTGGCGTTGCCCGGGACGACGATCCATCAAAAAACCGCCTGGCTGAACAAGCTCGCCGACATTAAAGTCAAGAGCGGTGAATCGTACGAGACGGTTCGTGCCACGCTGGAGCGGATTGTCGCCTTGGATCCCAGGGCGGCTCCGGCGGCGCGTGCGCAACAGCGCATTTCATACGTTCGCATCGAGTTGCGAATCGCGAACAGGAAAACGAGTAAGCTGCAACTGGGCAGCTACGAGGATGACCTTGGCCTGAAGAGCTGATCAGGGGGTTACGACCAGGCCGAGGGCGATTTGCTTGTCGATCTCGGCAGCCATGACCAAGTCAGCCGTGCCGCGTGAGGAGCGCACGCGAACTTTCACCTCGGTCACCAGTGGCTCCACCTCGGCCACCGTCACCCAGACGCTGCGGTTGTCTATCTTGGCGGAAACAGCGTTGTTCACCACGTCGTCGCCAGTTAGAGTCCCGGTTCGGGAGAGGACTTCCCGGGCGGAATTGAGCACCTGATCCATTGGCCGCTCGTAGCGGCTGGTCACGGTGTCCCGGATGCCGGGCACCCCGAATTGTTTCCCTTGGGGCGTGCTGATGCAACCCACGGAAGCGGCAGCCATAGAAGAGGCAAGACACAGCAAAATCAGACGAAAAGTCATGGGGGGTATTCCAAGCAAAACCAGCGCAATCGTCAAGCCAATTGCTCAAATTGTGGATAAGTTGTCCGAGACAATGGCGCCGGGGCAGAATGAACATCTTTCAGGGATCTTCTGTCAAAGTTGATTTTTATGTTGATAAAGGGAAGGAACAGTAAACTCGCGGCGGCCATCGGCCTGGCCCTGTGTATCAACGCGCTTGCCCAGGCGGGGGAATCGCCCCGCCACAACGCGGTGGTCGAGGCCGTCAGCCGGGTCATGCCGGGCGTGGTCAATATTGTCACCAAGACACGTGTGCAGCGTGTGCGGTATTACTACGACTGGTGGCGTGACAACTGGGCGCCATACGCGCAGGAACTGCCGCCACAGGAAAGCGCCGGCTCCGGTGTCGTGGTGGATGCGTCCGGCTACGTGCTCACCAATGTGCACGTGGTCAAGGACGCCGGCGAAATCCGGGTCAAGATCAACGACAAGAACGGCGAGGCTAGGATTTACCAGGCGGAGGCCATCGCCGGGAGCCTGGCCACTGACATCGCCCTGCTGAAAATCATCCCGGAAGAGCCGGGCGAAACCTTCGCCGCAGCCACCTTCGCCAGCGATGACGATCTATTGCTTGGTGAAACGGTGCTGGCGCTTGGCAACCCGTTCGGCCTTGGCGGCTCGGTCAGCCGCGGGATCCTCAGTTCAAAAAGCCGCCGCACCGAGACGGGAGGCAGCAAACTG
>CAUZVJ010000291.1:0-3114 GCA_963583225.1 Verrucomicrobiia bacterium | reverse complement strand
CTCGGCAACTCGCCGGTTTCCATCAGTCGCAACCGGCCGAACGACTCCTGCGCGTTGAGCGGCAGGAAGCCGATGTCGCTCTCAAGATCCTCGTCGAGCACCACGGGAAATTCGGCGGCATCGTACAGATCCTTTTCATCAAAGTAGACCGATCGGGCACGCGGCATCGGATAATAGCCAAGTTTACCTTTGAGGTAAGGCATATGTTTGGTCAGCATTTCGTACGAGAGCTTGATGCGCTCGAATGGATAACGATCATTCGGCTCATACTCGAAAGTGAACATGCCCGGCTGGCCGTTGGGCGACTTTTTGAGCGGGCGATAAACAAGCACGCCACGCATTGAGCCGTCACCGCGCTGGATGCCGATCTGGCGCATGAACATTGGATGCCCCCGGTGGGTCTTGGTGTTGATGAAGTACAACACCGGTTCTCCCTTGCCCACATCCTCGATCTGGAACTTCACGAACTTCCAATCTGCGAGATGCTGATCGACCATCACTTCGGGACCTTGATAGGAAAGTTTTTCGAACATCTCCCTATCTAGGATCGAGGCAACACCGTCCTTGAAGTCGAGTTTCCCCGGCGGGATGCGCTCCATCTCCGGCTCATTGCCTCGCTCAAAGGCCCGACCACCTCGACCCCTGCTGCTGCTTCGACCACCCGGACCGCCAAAACCGCCGGGGCCGCCGAAACTTGGGCGTAGTTCATTACCGTCGATTTTGCCGTCGCCATTTTTGTCAGCCTTTTTGAGCGATGACTCGGCGGCATCAATTTCCCCGGCGGAGATGACACCGTCCTTGTTGGTGTCCAACGCTATCGTTAGCGGAAACGTCGAAATAAAACTTGGCGGTCCGCCCGGCCCACGACCGCCACCGCGCGAAGGCTGCGCTTGCAATGTGAACGTCACGGCGAATACCACGCCAACTGTTTTGAATAGGGTAAGTCGTTTCATAAAAAACTGCGGAAAAGAGATGCCTCTTTTTCCGAAAAAGTTACAACCAAAATCAGAGAGTGATCGGCTCGATGCACTCGGGCAACTCGAAACGGGGATTGTTCATCTGCGGGGTGACGTAGTGCTCCCGCATCGCCTCGTCGTCGAACGGCCGTAGCAACTGCTTGAGATCGGCCGCTTGGCTTTCGGGCGAGAGCCACTGGTCGTAGTCGGCGGGATGCACGATCACCGGCATGCGGTCGTGCACGCGCTTGGCCAAGCGATTGGGCGTCGTGGTGATGACAGTGAACGTGTGCAGCGTCTCGGCCTCCGCCTGGCCAAGGCCGAGCCCCGGCAACTCCGGCTCGTCAGTTTGCTCCGGCGTCGTCCAAGTCTCCCAAAGTCCAGCGAGGCAAAACAGGTCGCCGTCCCGCATCGAGTAGTAAACCGGCTGCTTGCCACTTGGTCGCGATTCCCACTCGTAGTAGCCGTCCACCGGCAGCAGGCAACGCCGCCGCTGAAACGGCTTCCGGAAGCTTGGCTTCTCATCGATCGTCTCCGCCCGCGCGTTGGCCAACTTGGCCCCGATCGACTTGTCCTTGGCCCAAGGCGGGATCAACCCCCACCGCATCGACTCCAGCCGGATGCCTCCCGGCTCGTGAACGGCCACGAGCGCGTTCTGCGTTGGCGCAAGGTTCAACCGGGGCGTGACCGCCGGCGTATCGCCTCTGGCCTTCATCTTCTTTTTGACCTTGTCCCTGCCGGAACCCTGTGCCACCCGACAACACACCTGGAGTTACTTTTGTTTGTTTAAATAATCGTCAATCTTCAATTGGGTGGATTCATCCATTTTGATCAGGGGGGGCCAGGTGCGGCGATAGCCTTCGCCGTGGAGTTTTTTCGTGGCGTCGATGCCGAGCTTGCTGCCGATGGCGATGTCGGGGGTGGCGTGGTCGAGGACGTCGGCCGGGCCTCTGCTGAAGATACTGTCGCGCTGGGGGTCGGTGTTGGCGCAGAGGTGGAAGAGCACTTCACTGGTATTGTGAACGTCCACGCCATCATCAACGACGATGATGTACTTGGTGAACATCATCTGGCCCATGCCCCACAAGCCGTTCATGATTTTGAAGGCCTGCATCGGGTAGGTTTTTTTGATGCTCACGAAGACGAGGTTGTGAAAGACGCCCTCGGCCGGGAGCGCAATGTCCACAATCTCCGGGAAGGTCATCCGAAAAATGGGCAGGAACAGTTTCACGCTGGCGCTGCCCATGTAAAAGTCCTCCATCGGCGGGATGCCGACGATCGTCGCCGGGTAAACAGCCTGCTTGCGGTGGGTGATGGCGGTGATGTGTAAAACAGGATAAGGTTCTGGCAGGGTGTAGTAGCCGGTGTGATCGCCGAACGGCCCTTCGTCACGAAGCGGTTCGGTCGGATCTACGTAGCCCTCGATCACGATATCGGCGTTGGCCGGAACCTCGAGGTCGTTGGTTTCACACTTCACCAATTCGACCGACTTGCGGCGGAGGTAGCCGGCGAGCAGAAACTCATCCAGCCCGTCCGGCAGCGGCGCGGTGGCGCAAAAGGTGAACACCGGGTCGCCGCCGAGGAAGACGGCCACCGGCATGCGGTCGCCGGTCTCGTAGTAGCGGCGCCCGTGCCGCGCAGCGACTTTCTGCAACTGCCAGTGCATGCCGGTCGATTGGCCGTTATAAACCTGCATGCGATACAGGCCAAGGTTGCGGTCGCCAGTGTCAGGGTCGCGGGTGACGACACAGGGCAGCGTGAGGAACCGCCCGCCATCGAGCGGCCAACATTTCAGGATCGGCAGGTCGAGGAGGGACGGTGGGCTGGAATCCAGGGTTGTGGGATCGTCGACGTCCGGTGCGCTTGGCCAGGGCTCGGTTCGCGGGGCCGGGGCGTCGAACCGGTGGATGACCTCCTTGCATGCGCCGGTCTTGGCGCGCTTGGGCTTGGCGTGGCGCAGGGTCAGCGCCTGGCCAAGCAGCGCGAAAGTCTCGCGGATGCCGGTGGGCGGCTTGGCCTGGATGAGTGAACCCAGCTCGGCGGCGGCGGCATCGACGCTCTCGGCGCCGAGCGCCATGGCCATGCGCCGGGCCGAGCCCATTGTGTTGATGGCGAGCGGGTGCGGGGATATCTGCCCATTGACGGTGGGTTGCTCGAT
>CAUZVJ010000290.1:0-3150 GCA_963583225.1 Verrucomicrobiia bacterium | reverse complement strand
GGTGGAAATCATGATCGTGGTGGCCATCATCGGCATGCTGATCGCCGTGGCCGTGCCCAACTTCAGCAAGATGCGCAAGGACGCCCAGAAGACCGCCTGCAACGCCCAGTTGAAACAGATCGATGGCAGCAAGGAAATGTGGGCCACGCAGGAAAAACGGGCTGACGGCGACACGCCGAGCGAGAGTCAGATGGCAATTTACTTCACGGACGGCATGCCAACCTGCCCGGGCGGCGGGTCATACAGCATCGCCCCCGTCGGGACAGCTGCAACGTGCTCTGTACACGCGAAGATGGGACAGTAATCGACGGCACCATTTTGGAGAGGCGGACCATGTGGCCGCCTTTTTTGTGCCGGCTACTTGCGGAGTTGGGCGAGGAAGCCGGGGACGGTGCCGGCGAGGTCTGCGGTGCGCTGGGTTGCGAGGATGCGACCGTACGACTGGATGTCGTGCTGCAGCATCTCGAGGCGGTTGCGGAGTTCGTCGGAGACAACTTTGCCGTCTTTCACATCGACTTTTTCCATGAACGAGACGCCGTACGGCATCACCCAAGCGTAGCATTGGCGGGCGACGGTGCGAAGCTGGTCGTGAACGGTGAGGCCCTTTTCGTGGGAGGCAACGACGGTTGCGAATAGCTTGCCGGCGAACTCCTTCCAGAAATGGTCGAGAAAATTCTTGAGCGTGCTGCTGATGCTGCCGTGGTAGTCGGGCGTGCCCAGCACGATGACATTCGCGGCGACGATTTGCTGCTTGAGGATGGGGTAGTAGTCCTGATCCCAAACGGTGTCCGGGTTAAAAAGGGGCAGAGGGTCCTCGATGAAATCAAGCGTGTTGACTTCGCATCCATCTGCCGACAAGTTGTCGGCGAGGTGGTTGATGGCCACCCGGGTGATAGAGGTTTCATGGAGGCTACCCACGACCAAAAGGACATTACACGAGGCGTTTGGCATGCGGCGAAGTGTCATCTCAGCGCTTGGCCAAGTCGATATTTTAGTGATCGCTTGGCCAAGGTGATGCAGAAGCTGGCTGTCGCTTGCGTGAGTTTAGCATGTTTGATTGTTAACACGGGTTGCCTGGTTAACGACTCAGCGATTATACCGAAGCCAAGTTGGGTTCAGCGGGCGTTCGTGCCAAGGCCGTCGCGCTTGGCTGACCCCGGGGATCGAGTGGAATTTAACCAGGTTGCAAAATTCCGGCGTAAGTCCGGAGAGGCGAGCTTGGCAGAAAAAACAGCATTGTTGCGAGAGGGAGATTTGGTTGCTGCACGGCAGGGGAAACTAAAATCAGGTTGGGATCTGTTTTTTAAGGCCAAGAGGTACGCCGCCGGCTACACGTTCTTGAAATACGGGCATTTGGACTTGGTGCTGTGCGATCCGGACGGCGGCGGCGAGTTGGTTTTGTTCACTTGTGACAGTACGAACGGGGTGAACGCCAAGCGCCGTTTGAGTGATTTGGGGAACCGCGATTGGGATGTGTATCGGATGACAGACTGGAGTCGTATCGACAGGGAGCGGTTGTCTGAGTTTGTGCGAACCAGCATCAAGCAAGGGAACGGTGCGGAATCATACGACGATTACAGTGCGTTGGGATTTCGGAATGCGAATCTCAGGCCCAGAACGAATGAAGATATCGGCGGCGGTTACATTTGCTCGTCGGTGATTGCTGCTGCGCTTTATTACGCGGGTGTTGAACTGGACAAGACGCGGGGCAACACTCAAATCGATATCGTGTCTCCCAAGCAGGTTGTCACCAGCAAGGGACGTTTTTTTTGAGGTTCCGAAAAGCGGAACGGGATCAGGGCAGTAGCTTGCCGGCGTTGGCTTTACTGTCGAGCGCTTGGCCGGCTTTTTTTCTGGCAAGGCCGTAGTCGGTGAACGTGCGGCGGATGTCGTCGCGCACCTGCTCGAATACTTTCCAGATTTCCTCATCGCTGCCATTGGTCTTGGCTGGGTCGGGGAACGGCCAGTGATGGCGGTTCGCCTGGCCGGGGAAGCTGGGGCAGGCCGAGTCGGCGTTGTCGCAAACGGTGATGACCGTCTCGACGTCGCGAGCGAGAAACTCGTTCATGTGCTTGGACAAGTTCCCGGAAATATCGATCCCGATGTCGGCCAAGGCACGGACGGCGAGGGGGTGCACGTAACCGGCGGGGTCGGAACCGGCGCTCTGTACGTCCAGCACATCACCGGCGACGCTGCGGAGGATGCCCTCGGCCATGTGGCTGCGGCAGGAGTTGCCGGTGCAGAGAATCAGGACGGTTGGCTTGGCTTGGCTATCCATCGCGAGATCATGTTTCCGTCTTGGCCAAGCGCACCCATCTCCAAGCGGGTACGGCGAGCAGGGCGCCAAGCGCTGGGCCAAGCAGGTAAATCCAAAGCGCCGAAAAGTTCATGCTCGCCACCGCCGGGCCAAGGGATCGGGCCGGGTTCATCGACGCCCCGGAGATGGGCCCGGCAAACGTGGCCTCGAGCGCGATGACGCCGCCAATGGCCATGCCCGCTACGACTCCTTTTTCCTTTGCGCCAGTGGCAACATTCAAAATAACGAACATCAGGATGAATGTGAGGATGAACTCAAGGATGAGGCATTGGTAAACAAAGCCCTCTCTCGGAAGGGTAGCGCCCATGTTGGCACGATTGCCAAACAGGGCACGAAGCAGAAGGCTGGCCAGCAATGCGCCGGCGCATTGGGAGAGGATAAAGGGCGCAACCTGCTTCGCAGTGAATTGTCCGGCTGCCCAAAAGCCAAGTGTGACAGCCGGGTTGATGTGTGCCCCGGAGACATCGCCCAGGGCATAGACCAAGGCCATCACCACCAGGCCAAAGACCAGTCCGATTCCGAGCGGGGTGAGTTGTCCGCCAGAAATATCGTTTAAGACAATGGCCCCAGTTCCGGTGAAGACCAGGATGAATGTGCCGATGGCTTCGGCTGCATATTGGCTCCTTAATTGCATCGTTTGGGCGAATGCCGGCAGGGCGTGTTAATCAGCCGGGGCAAGGGCGGCATCTCAGGTGGATTCCTTTATTTTTCGCGATAACCAATCCGGTGAAACGGGTTGACAACACTGGTGACGATGTTCCTGGAATGGCTGGCAATCCGTTTCAGAAAACGTGCATACAATGACACGGCTGTGGCGTTCGAGTTGTTGAGGC
>CAUZVJ010000289.1:0-3173 GCA_963583225.1 Verrucomicrobiia bacterium | reverse complement strand
TTCAGCCGCCGCGCCGGGTCAGTCCCGTCCTGCAACATCTCAAGCCCAATCCCGGCGATGACCCGACCGACAGCGGCATCCGGGTGCCGGAAGGGTTTCGCGTCGATCTCATCGCGCGCGAGCCGGAGGTGACGCAGCCGATTGCTTTCACCTTCGACGCGCGCGGCCGTCTGTGGGTCGTCGAGGCGCACAGCTATCCGCAACGCCAGCCAATCGGCGAGGGCCGTGACCGCGTGGTGATTTTTGAGGACGCGGATGCCGATGGCACGTTTGAGACGCGGAAGGTTTTTGCCAAAAACCTGAACCTCGTCAGCGGCATCGAAGTGGGTTTCGGCGGCGTGTGGATTGGTGCCGCGCCGCATCTGCTTTTCATTCCCGACCGCGACGGCGACGACGTGCCCGATAGCGCGCCGGAAGTAATGCTCGACGGCTGGGGCTATCAGGATACGCACGAGACGCCGAACAGTTTTACGTGGGGGCCGGACGGCTGGCTTTACGGCAATCATGGCGTGTTCAACAAGTCGCTCGTCGGCAAGCCCGGAACGCCGCCCATTGAGCGGATTCGGCTGTATGCCTGCGTCTGGCGATACCATCCGGTGCGGCACAAGTTCGAGGTTTTTGCGCGCGGCGGCAGCAACCAATGGGGGATCGATTTCAACGACAACGGCCATATGTTCATCACCCACTGCCGTAGTTACTGGGGGCGCGGGCCGACGACCTATGTCGTGCGCGGCGGGCATTACTGGAATCAGGTGAACGGCAACCACGCGCCGTTTGTGAGTCGCGGAAGCGGCGGGCGGCGTGCCCAAACGGGGTTGCAAAATTTCCTTCTCGCTTCCGCTCAATACGGCCACGGCTCCGGCGGCGCGGGCAAACCAGGCACGCGCGCAATTTACGGCGGCCACTCGCACGTCGGCACGATGATTTATCTCGGCGACAACTGGCCGGAACAATTTCGCGACCAACTTTTCACGCACAATCTCCACGGCCGACAAATGAACCGGCAGCTTAATTTGCGAAGCGGTTCCGGCTACGACACGATTCACGCCGGCACGGATCAGTTTTACGTGGCCGACACGAACTTCGTGGGCGTGGACCTCGACTACGGCCCGGACGGCGCGGTGTACATGATCGACTGGGTGGACGAGCGTAACTGCCACAGCCCGCACGCCGAACGCTGGAACCGCTCCAACGGCCGCATCTTCCGCATGGCATGGAGCGCAACATTCAAGCCGACGAAGGTTAATTTGCAAAAACTCATCGGCGCGGAACTAGTCGAATTGCAGTCGCACAAAAACGACTGGCACGTTCGCACCGCCCGCCGTCTGCTTCAGGAACGCGCCGCCAACAACACACTCGCCGCCGACACGAAAGCGCGACTGCACAAACTGCTCGGCCACCGCGAACCGCGCCTTGTCCTGCGCGCGATGTGGGCGCTGCACGGCATCGGCGCCGGCACGCCGGTAGAGTTGCTGCAGCACGAAAGCGATGTTGTGCGGAGTTGGGCCGTATCGCTGCTCGCCGAGCAACCGCAGTCCGACACGCGTCGCCTCGTCGGGATGGCAAGCAACGATCCCTCCGCGATGGTGCGCCTCGCCTTGGCCAGCGCGTTGCTCCAGCTTGGCAGCGATGCGCAGCGCTGGCCACTCGCCGAGGCTTTGGCCAATCACGCCGTGGACAGCACCGACGCCTATTTGCCAAACATGATTTGGTTCGGCATCGCCCCGGCAGCGGTCGCGGACCCCGCACGCGCGATGCGCTTGGCCAAGGCCACGCCGCTCACGCTGTTGGCCGACTCAATTCATTGGTACCTTGGCCGCCACGATGCCGGCCGCGACTATTTGGTGGGGCAACTGCAAACCGCCGATGCCGCGCAGGCCAAGCGAACGTTGCGGTTGCTCGCTTTCTCGCTGAACGACCGCTCTGTCGCCCCGCCGCCCGCCGGTTGGGAGGCAGCGTCCGCTCGGCACCGGCGCATTGGCGATGCCGGGGTGAACGCGCTGCTCGATCAACTCGGCGGCATTTTCGGTGACGCGGACGTGCTTGCCCGTAACCGGCAATTGCTCGCCGACAAAACCGCGCCGATGGCCAAGCGCAAAGCTGCCTTTGCCCTGCTCAAGCCGCGCAGCGACAACGGCTCCGTTGGCAGCCTCATTACGCTGCTCGACGAGCCGGAATTTCGCTCCGAGGTCATCCCGCTGCTTGGCCGTTTTAACGACGCCAAGGCCGCCGCCGCGCTCATCAGCCGCTTGGCCAAGTTGCGCGGTGCCGACCGGTTCACCGCGCTAAACGTGCTCTCGAGCCAACCGCTCCCGGCGCGCGCATTGTTGCAGGCCGTGCAGGACAAGCGCTTGGCCAAGGGCGAGCTCACCGCGCTGCACATCCGCCAAATGCACAGTCTCGGTGATGCAAAAACGACCAAACTGCTCACCGAAATCTGGGGCAAAGTCGGCGAGACGAGCGCCGAGGCTAAAAAGTTTATCGCCCAATTTCGCAAGCTCTACACCGAGGCGCCGCTGTGGGCATACAGGGCCAACAACGGCCGCGCGGTGTTCACCAAGGCGTGCGCGACGTGCCATCAACTCAACGGCAAAGGCACCGCCATCGGCCCCGACCTCACAAGCTCGTGGCGCAACGGGCTTGATTATTTTCTCGAGAGCATCATCGACCCCAACGCCGTCGTCGGCGAGGCGTTCCAGCTGAACATCGTCACGCGCAAAAACAACGCCGTCGTCACCGGCACCGTCCTCAACGAAACCGCCGACACGCTCACCATCCGCACCCTGACCGAAACCCTCAACGTACTCCGAGCCGACATCAAGTCCCGCCAAGTCCTCGAGCAGTCGATGATGCCCCCCGGCCTCCTAAACACCCTCACCGAGCGCGAAACCATCACGCTCTTAAAATTCCTCACGAACAGGAATTGACGCACTCTCGCTGTTGCCGAGTGCGTTGGCGCACTTACAGTCCGAAGTCTGCCGACGTCAACCCCGCTTGGCGAATGATGGAGCGGGTGGTGCCGATGGGAGTTCTTTTTTTGGATGGGGCACAACGGCGATACGTCCGGATGCGTTTTTGTACTTGGCGTGACTGCCGCGTTGGGTGTGTTGGGAAAATCCGTGTTGTTCAAGCACGCGGATGACTTCTTTGGAACTAAGCTGGTTAAACATTTA
>CAUZVJ010000288.1:0-3190 GCA_963583225.1 Verrucomicrobiia bacterium | reverse complement strand
TGTTCCCTGCAAAACCCCCGTTTGCACAAAGTCCATCAACTCGCGCTCGTTGCCGAGCACTCCTCCAAAAAACAACTCCACCTTGATTCGGCCATTGGAACGCTCCTCCAACTGCTCCTTGAAAAATATCATCGACTGGCTGCGAAGCGCAGCTTCCGGCTGTTCATTTGAATAACGAAAAACGAACTCAGATGAGTCTTGCTTGACACAAGAAACCGTCAAGATGAAAAACAGGCCAAACAAGAGCCCTTTCCCTTTAAGAAAGGTCAAGAAAACGAACCTGTTGTCATATCTGCGCCTCATTTGTCGAAGAGTTCCTTGAACTTGGGGCAACCGATAAACTGAGTCATGGAAATTAAAAAGGACTTCGTTGAAAACAAACTAATCGGCGTTGGCTTCCCGGACCCTTTTCTGCCAGAATTTGCGGGCGCTCTCGTGGGAGCGAAGCACTTCCGCTTGTTGCGATTTATCGGTGATGTTGGCCTTCACCCGCTCGATTCGTTCGTTCACCCAATCAAGGAAAAACCGGGATGAGGCTTTGCTGATCCGCCGCTTCTCTTGGCCAAGCTCAACGTAAAACGGAGCCGTCGAAGCGAAACGAAAGGTCTTGGGATTTTCGGCGATTCCACGAACCATCAACCAACCGCTGCGGTTGATTTTCAGATTGATCGCATGCGATTGATCGCGGTCGGTTGTGCACGTGATGACTTGGATCACCCTGCCATTTTGAATCACCTCCAGCTTGGTCAAGTGGTCGAGCGTGGTGAGCTGCACATCCAGTTTCATGCCAAGCGGCTTGCCGGCTTCTGCAGCGAAAACGGCGCCGGGCAGTCTGCCGTTGGCACGCACCCGCAGCAGCGGACCGTTGGTCACAAAACAGTTCCCCTTGGCCAAGCCGTCCCACCAGGCCGGCTCGCTGAACGCGCCGTCGAGATGCACGTACACGCGGTTGTAGCCAAGCGGATTTCCCAGCACACCCGACGCACTGCCGGCCGAGGGGGGAATGCGAATGCCGGCGTTCAAAATGTGGTGGTAGATTTCCTGTGTCCAGTAGCCATTGCCCAGCGGCGGCGGCAACCGCTGGGTGTCACGCGCCCTGCCCCATGCCTCACTCGGGAGCATTCGGCTGCGCCACATATGGTTGTTGGCCACACCGATCGACTGCATCCTGCCGCTGGCCAGCCACACCGGCACGTCCCACCAAAACGGTTTTTCGATATCGATCCACACGCCGGGGTTTTGCCTAAGGGCCTGCTCGACGTACACCATCGGCGACGGCACTTCGCGGGTGGATTTCGTGATGTCAATGGGGCGCGACATCCGGTGAAACAGGAGCGCGCCCCCTTCCCGCTCGTCCTCCCCGGCCTGCGGGTGCTTGTGCGGCTCCCAGTGGTCCCGGCGATTCCACCAAGTGATGACCGGCGCGAAGTCCAGATCCTCTGCCTGCATCAATAGGTCGACCTGTGACAGCGGCCGGTGGATGTGCAAATCGGCCGAGTACCAACCTTCGCCGCGAAGGTTGGCAATGCGTTTCAAGGACAGACGTACCAACTTCGGCGACTGGTCGCTGATGGCGACTTCCCCCGTCAACCGTTCGTGCTCCGGGCCGCGCTCGATCTCGTAGCGGTAGCGGCCAGCCGGCAACTCAAGCCCGGCCGCTCCCGGGCACACAAAGTGATCGCGCCAAAACGGCAGGCCGGCAGCCCTTTGCGGTTTTTCGTCTTGGTCGAACAGGTGGATTCGGCACGGCAGCAACCGGCCCTCTTCGTCTTCAATCTCAAAGCTCAACTTAGCCGCATCGGCATCGATCAAGCCCACCACAAG
Organism: Verrucomicrobiia bacterium; assembly: GCA_963583225.1. Classification (GTDB taxonomy): domain Bacteria; phylum Verrucomicrobiota; class Verrucomicrobiia; order Limisphaerales; family UBA1096; genus UBA1096. Next base: position 1,366 of record CAUZVJ010000288.1, on the reverse strand, counting down.
GAGCCATGCAGTCATTCCCAAGCGTCTCATTTGTTTCCAAGCCATCACCCTGATGAGTGAAGAACAAAACTGCCAAGCCCACTCCCCAGGTCAAGCGTTCTTCAAAGTTTCGGCTTCTCCGGGCAGGTGGCAGCCTGTAGGCTCCCGGTCGGTCTAAACCACGCTTTATGAACCCTTTCAGGACATTACTCCGCAGCGCGGCGCTTGGCCTCGGCCTGCTCGCCGCTTGGCCAAGCGCGGCGATGGCCGATCATCATGAGGCCAAGCCAAACATCGTTTTCATCCTCGCCGACGATCTCGGGTACGGCGATGTCGGCTGTTACAACCCCGAAGCCAAGGCGCCCACCCCAAACATCGACCGCCTGGCCAGGGAGGGCATGCGCTTCACCGACGCCCACAGCCCGTCCACCGTCTGCACGCCGACCCGGTACAGCCTGCTCACCGGCCGGATGGCCTTTCGCAACGGCATGAAGGGTGTCTTCACCGGTGCCGGAGGGCCGTGTCTCATCAAGGAAGATCGACTCACAATAGCCGGCATGCTCCGTGATCAGGGTTACACGACCGCCATGTTTGGCAAGTGGCATATTGGGCTGACGTTTTACGACAAGGACGGAAAGCCGATCACCAAGAACGGACTCGAGGCAGTGAAGCGGATCGATTACTCGCAGCCGATCACCGGCGGGCCGATTGACCGCGGGTTTGATCAATTTTTCGGCACCGCCTGCTGTCCGACGACCGACTGGCTTTATGCCTACATCGACGGCGACAAAATCCCCATGCCGCCAACGCGCATTGTCGATCGCAAACCGCTGCCCAAGCACCCCTACTCCCGGGACAACCGCCCCGGCATGATCGCACCCGGCTTCGACCTCGAGGAGGTGGACATGGTCTTCCTGCAAAAGAGCCTCGAGTTTCTGGAGAGTCACAAGCAGAAATCGCCCGACAAGCCGTTCTTCCTGTTCCACTCCGCGCAGGCGGTGCATTTGCCCTCCTTCGCCGGGCGCGCGTTCAAGGGCAAAACCGAGGCTGGGCCGCACGGCGACTTCATCTTCGAGTTGGACTATGTCGTCGGCCGGTTGATGTCGAAACTCGACCAGCTTGGCTACGGCGAAAACACGCTGGTGATCTTTTCGAGCGACAACGGGCCGGAGGTGCCAACCGTCATCGACATGCGCAAAACCCACAAGCACGACGGCGCCCGGCCATGGCGCGGCGTCAAGCGCGACCAATGGGAAGGCGGCCACCGGGTGCCGTTCATCGCGCGCTGGCCGAAGAAGATCAAAGACGGCAGCACCTCCGCGCAAACCATCTGCCTCACCGACGTGATGGCCACCTGTGCGGCGTTGACCGGCGCAACCATTCCGCC
>CAUZVJ010000287.1:0-3211 GCA_963583225.1 Verrucomicrobiia bacterium | reverse complement strand
CAGCCGCGTCAATCGCGACAGGATCCAGTGGCACGGCAGCAGCCCGAAAGGCACCAAGCTGCCGGACCTGATTCGCACCCGCGACCCGTGGTTCCGGCCGGTCGATTTGCAGTTCGGCCCCGACGGCGCGCTGTACATTGCCGATTTTTACAACCGCATCATCGGTCACTACGAGGTGCGCCTCGACCACCCCGGACGCGACCGCGAGACGGGCCGGATTTGGCGCTTGGTTTACAACGGCCCAAAGGGCGAGCGCCTGGCCAAGTCGGTCAATCTCTCCGCCGCGCCGCTTGACCAAGCGATCGCCGAGTTGGCCAGTCCGCTGCTCGCCCGCCGCATGACTGCCACCGACTACCTCGCTGATGACATCGGCCAACCCGCCGCCAAGCCGCTTGGCCGGGCGATGGCCGCTGCCGGTGCCAAGCCGGAGTTGAAAGCGCACGGCGCTTGGGTGCTCCACCGCCTTGGCCAACTGGACGAAGCCACCCAGTTGCACTTGGCCAATGACGAGTCGGAACTGGTCCGCGTACACGCCCGCCGCATCGCCGCCGCGCAAAAAAACTGGTCGCCGCCGGTTTCGGAAATGGTGCTCACCGGTCTGCATGACGACTCGCCGCAAGTCCGCCGCGCCGCCGCCGATGCCCTCGCCCGGCAGCCGCACTCCGATCACATCCGGCCGCTGCTCGCCGCTCTGCGCCAAGTGCCCACGCTCGACGAGCACCTCCGGCATGCGCTGCGGATTGCGCTCCGAAACAACCTCCGCGCCGTCGATGATCCGGCCAAGTTTGCTGACCTCAAAAACGATCCCGCAAATCTGCGCGAATTGATGAGCGTGGCGCTCGGGGTCAACTCGCCGTTCGCCGGTTCGCTGCTGTTGGCCAGCCTTGGCGACGCCAAACTCGGCAACGCGCAACTGGCCGTTTACCTCCGGCACATCGCCCGCAACGCGCCGCCGGAGGGACTTGATCGCTTGGCCGCTGTGGTGCAAAACAAGTTTCCCGGCAACCACGATTTTCAGGCCGAGTTGCTGCTCGCCATCAACGAGGGCATCGTCCAGCGCGGCCTCACTCCCGAGCGCGGTCTGCTCGGCTGGGCGGAAAAACTCGCCGCCGAATTGCTCGCCGACGCCGAGGCGGTCAAGATGCATTGGGTCGCTGAGCCGGCCAAGGGCGTGCCGCCGTCGGACATCCCGTGGGTCGTGCATACGCGCAGCATCCCGGCCGAGTCGCCCAAGTGGAAAAATCACCCGCACCCCAAGCACCCGACCGCTAGCCCGTGGATTCCGCAACGGCGCGCCTCGAGCGACGGCGTCACCGGTCTTCACTACATCACCAGCCTGCCGCCCGGCGGCGAGTCGCTCACCGGCGTGCTGCGCTCGGTGCTGTTTGCGATGCCAGATGATCTGACATTTTTCATCAATGGCCATCGCGGTTTCCCCAACGACAAGAAGCACGACAAGAATTTTGTGCGCCTCGTCGATGCTAAAACCGGCGGCGAATTGCGCCGCGTATACCCGCCGCGCCACGACACCGGCGTGCCGGTGCGCTGGCAGCTCGACCGGCCCCGCGAGGTTTACGTCGAGGTCGTTGATGGCGACGACGGTGCGGCCTTCGCGTGGATCGGCGTGGCGCGGTTCAGCGTTGGCCTCGAGCTGTTCCGCGAGGCCGCATTTCTCAGCAGCGCCGCGCCCGGTGGCGAGCGGTTGACCGGTGTGCTGCGTTCTCGCGAGTTTGCGGTGCCGGCGAAGCTGCGCTTTCTGCTCGCCGGCTACAGCGGACTGCCGGGCAAGCCAGCGAACCACAAAAAGTATGTGCAACTCGTCGAGGCCGGGAGCGGCCGTATCCTGCAAAAAACCGAGTGCACCACCGGCGAAACCGCGCAGGAAATTGTTTGGGATTTGTCGGCGTTTGCCGGTCGCCGGGCGAGATTTGAGATCGTCGATCGCGACACGACGGGCGGCTTCGCCTGGGTGGCGGCAGGCGGCTTCGAGCCGTCCTTCGCGCCGCTGCCCGCAATGGCGCCGCGTCGCTTGGCCAAGCGCCAACTCGCCGCCGCACAGATCGCCCGCGACTTGAAATTGACGGCGGTGCTTGATGCTACCGCGCACTTGGCCACCGATCCGCTTGCGGCCACCGCCGCACGCGAGATGGCAGTGTCCGCCATTCTCGGTAACGGCAACATGAGCCAGCAAGCCAGCGTTGCGGAGATACTCGGGGACGGCAGCCAGCCAAAGTCTCTGCGCTTGGCCGTGGCCAACGGAGGGGCGCATTTGTCGGCCGTTCGCGTCCGCTTGGCCAAGGCGCTTGGCCAGGCACCGGCCGATCTGCAACTGCAGTTTGCCCGTGCGCTGGCCCGCAACCGGCCCGGGGCCAAGGCGCTGCTTGGCGCGGTGGAGAGCGGCCAGGCGCCGGCCGGGCTATTGCTCGACCCGCAGGTCAAAAGCAGTTTCCCGAAGGCCGCCGCCAAGCGCGTGGCAGCGCTCACCGCCAAGTTGCCCAAGCCGAACGCCGACCGCGAACGACTCATCGCCGAGCGCGTGGCGTCATTCCGCGAGACGGGCGGCGACGCGGCGGGTGGGCGGAGGACCTTCGCCACCTTTTGCGCGGCCTGCCACCAAAAGGGAGGGCTGGGCGGCAGCATCGGCCCGCAACTGGACGGCGTCAGCAACCGGGGTGTCGAGCGTTTGGTGGAGGATATTCTCGACCCGAATCGCAACGTCGATGTGGCGTTCCGCTACTCGATCGTGAAACTGAAAAACGGGCAGACCGTGCTCGGCCTTAAGCGGCGCGAGGTCGGCGAGTCGATTGTGTTCGCCGACCTGGCCGGCGCGGAGAGCAACATCGCCAAGTCCGACATCGCATCGCAGGAACAAACCACGCGCTCCCTAATGCCCGAGGCAATCGGCCAAGCCATCCCCCCCGCCGACTTCAATAACCTGCTCGAGTTTTTATTGGCGAAGTAAGCCGGATTTCCGTTAAACGCAGAGAGCGCGGAGACGCAGAGGGCCGCAGAGAGAGGGGTGGGACACGGATTTCACGGATTGGCACGGATCAAAAAAATCCGTGTCTGATTACTTACTGCCAACTGCTCACTTTTTAAAATTCTAGGCCGGTGATTTGGGTGTAGGCTTCGATGTATTTTTCACTGGTTTTTTGGACGATGTCTTCGGGGAGTTCGGGGCCGGGCGGGTTTTTGTCCCAGTCGAGGGTCT
>CAUZVJ010000286.1:0-3227 GCA_963583225.1 Verrucomicrobiia bacterium | reverse complement strand
TGCGAGGGGTGGCAGGCGCGGCAACTGGCGGACGATGTGTAGCCCTTGGTTTTATCCTGCCGCGGGGTCAGGGCTAGGAGCGCCTGCCGCTCGGTGTGTCGGGCCGAGCTGGCCTTGCCGTAGGCCAGGCCGAACAGGATCGCCGCCACGATGGCCAAGGCTAAAGCCGTCCAGCCCAAGCACTTGGCCAAGCGGGGAGGCTGATCTGTTGCGGTCTGTTCTGGCGTGATTTCCACTGTTAATGTGTGACAAAGGGTACCGTTGCCGAGCCAAGCGGTGCAAGCTCGTGGCTGGAAAAGTGCGAAAAATGCCAGATTTTGTATTCAAAATGCAAGGAAAAAAGTTCTCGATTGTGACCCACTCTCGTTTAGCATTCACGATCCGCTTGCGCCTCGGTTGGCGTTTTGCGGGGTTCTTAACAATTTCCACCATGAAAAAGCAACCTACAATTAAAACCTTTGTCGGGGCGGTGCTGTTTGCGCTGCTGTCTCAGTCTTCGCTTTTGGCGCAGGACGCTCACGTGAGTCTGTGGAACTTCGACAGCGGCGATCTTTCCGCCACTGCTGGTTCAGACTTGGAGTACATCGAGGACACCGGCGACTTGGCGGTGTTCGGCACCACCGAGGCGCTGGGCATCCCGGCCATCGGCGGCGAGGTGGCCAACGTCCTCCAGCTTCCCAAGCTCGGCCCGGCGCAGGGCTTGAAGGCGCCGCTGCCGGAGGATTCCAACGGCGAGGGCGACTTGGTCAACAACTGGACCGCCATCATGGATCTCTACTATCCACCCGCATCGTCCGGGAAGAAGAGAGCCTTGATCGACATCGTCACTGCCGAGTGGCTCGCAAACGCGGGTGACGCCGAGTTTTACGTCAGCGCCGCCAATGCGGTCGGCACGGCCGGCCTTGATTTCGGCAACGTGACTCCCGGCGAATGGCATCGCATCGCCATCGTGGTCAACATCGAGAATTTGTGGGGCAAGGTCTACATCGACGGACAAGAGGTCGGGACCTTGAACGCGCCGGAAGGCAGCCTCGACGGCCGCTGGTCGCTCGACACGGCGTTCGAGAATATGGTGACTTTTTTCATCGACGACAACAACGAGTCGGAGGAGGTGTTCGTCAACAGCATCCAGCTCAGGTTTGAAAGCCTCAACTCCGGGCAAATTCTGGCTCTGGGCGGTGCGGCCGCAGCCGGTGTGCCGAAGAAGCTTCCTCCGGTTCCCTCGTTCGTTGAGCAATGGACGCCGTCCGGCAAGTACGCGAAGGCGGATACCGCCCTGAGCGTTGTGCTTAACCCGGGCGACACCGCGATCAGCAACACGTCCATTTCCCTGTCGCTGAACGGCGAGGCGGTGGCCACCGATATCAGCAACGAAAACGGCATCATCACGGTGAAGGCATCCGGGGCAGCCGCCTTGGCCAAGGGCGTCAAATACGAGTTGGCGTTGACATACACCGACAGCGCGGCGGGTGAGCAAACACAGTCCCGCAAGTTTGAAGTACCGGTTTATTTTGAGGACTTTGACAGTGTCGAGCTTGGCCCGAACGTGGACGAGTTCGTCGAGAACGAACTCGCCTGGACACGGACCGGCCCGGAAGGGTGGACGGTAGACAACGCCGGCGTGCCGGGCAACAGCGAGGATCACGTGGGGTATCTGCCGGATGACGACGACGACGGCTTCCCGGACAACGATGGTGTTTCCGAGTGGGCCGGGTGGAGCTTTGCCGATTACAACTGGTGGGTGCAGGTGGCCGGCGACCAGTCGCGCTCCCAGTTCAGCCTTGCCAGGAATGTCGTAGCGGTGGCCGATCCCGACGAGTGGGATGACAAGGCTCACGCCGACGGGGCCGCCAATGGCTGGTACAAGACGTTCATGACCACGCCCCAGATTGATGTTTCCGGCATCGCCGCTGGCACGCTGTTTGCGAATTTCCACTCAAGCTGGCGGCCGGAGTTCGATGGCAACTACCACCAGGAAGGCTACATCCTGGCGAGCTACGACGGGGCGGACCCGGTTGAGATCCTGACCTGGGTGTCCGATGGAGGGTCCCCCAACTACCACGACCACAACCAGAACGAGGTCGTGACGCTGCCGCTGGACAACCCGGCCGGCTCGAAAAAACTCCAGTTGACTTTCGGTATGCGTGAGGCCGGCAATGACTGGTGGTGGGCCATTGACAATCTCGTCATCAACGCCGGTGCCGTGCCGCCGATAATCACGACACAGCCAAGTGGCATCGAGGTCAGTGAGGGCGAGGCCATTTCTCTGTCGGTGGTCGCCGGTGGCGGCGAGCCGTTCAGCTACCAATGGTACAAGGACGGCGTGGCGATCGACGGTGCGACCGGTGCAGAATATGCGGTTGGCCAAGCGGCGGTGACCGACGCCGGCGCGTACAGCGTCAAGATCACCAACGAAGGCGGCGAGATCACCAGCGGCAACGCGATCGTGGGCGTGCAGGCCAGCCTGGGCATTACAATCTGGAGTGAGGACTTTGAGGGACTCACGCTTGGCCCGAACGTGGATGAGGGTTTGGTCGGTGAACAGGTCTGGACCAAGACCGCGCCGGAGGGCTGGGTCATCAACGACGAGGAGGTTCCCGGGACATGGGCCTGGCAGGGCATCGACGACGAGGAAGGCTACCCGGATAACGACGGCGTCACCGAGTGGGCCGGCTGGAGTTTTGCCAATGCCAAGTGGTGGAGTCAGACCGCTGGGGACCAGCGGCGTTCGGAATTCAAGAAAGCCATTGGTGCTGCTGCAATTGCTGACGGTGACGAGTGGGATGATCAACCGCGTGAGGGCGGCAACATGTTCACCTTCATGACCACCGGGGACATCTCCATTGATGGTATCATGGAAAATTCGCTTGTTTTCCGTTTCCATTCCAGTTGGCGCCCCGAGGTGGTTCAAACAGCCACCATCGAGGCGACGTTCGATGATGGCGATGCGATCGAGATACTGCGCTGGGAATCCGAGGGCGGAGACGCCGAATTCTACCACGACCACAACGTCAACGAGACGGTCAACATATCCATCAACAATCCCGCCGGTGCCAAGTCGGTGAAACTGACCTTCGCTTATCTCGATGCGGGTAACAACTGGTGGTGGGCGGTGGACAATCTTATCCTCGCCGGCGAACCGGAGCCGATCTTTGCAGAGAACTTTGACAGCCTCGAGCTTGGCCCGTGGGAGTCCTCAAGTGAGTCGGGCGGCGACGGCACCGACT
>CAUZVJ010000285.1:0-3258 GCA_963583225.1 Verrucomicrobiia bacterium | reverse complement strand
GTTCATCGCGCCGCCGAACAACACCAAGCATTTCACTGACCTTGGCTTCGGCAAATCACAGGCCGGCTTTTACGGCATGATCGAGAACATCGACGAAAACATGGGCCGCCTCCTGGCCAAGCTCGACGAATGGAAACTGTTTGAAAACACAGTCGTGATTTTTATGAGCGACAACGGAATGACCGGCGGCGGCTCGGGGCGGCTTGGCCAAGCGATGGGCCGTCTACCCGACGGCACCGAGATGAAACCCTACAATGCTGGGATGAAAGGCCTCAAAGGCAGCGCCGACGAAGGCGGCGTGCGCGTGCCTTTCCTCGTGCGCTGGGACGGCCACTGGAAAGCCGGCCGCGACCTTGGTACCGTGAGCGCCCACATCGACATCCTACCCACCCTCGCCGCCATCGCCGGGATTTCGTCGCTGCCGGAAAACCAAGTGGAAGGCCGTAGCCTGTTGCCGCTGCTTTCGGGCGAGAAGATCGCGCTGCCCGACCGGTATATTTTCACCCATCGCGGCCGTTGGCCAACCGGCACCGACCCGGACAAGCACCAGTGGAAGAACTTTGCTGTGCGCAGCCAACGCTGGCGCTACGTCGGCCCGCAAGCCGCCCGCAAAGGCAGTACCGGCCCCGGCGCGCTTTACGACATGCAAAAAGACCCCGGCCAAAAAACCAACGTCGCCGGTCAACACGCCGAAGTGATGAAAAAAATGCGCGCCGCCTACGGGCAATTCTGGAGCGAAGCCCGTCCGCTGATGGTGAACGAAAGCACCCCCATGTCCCCCACTCGCCCGTTCCACGAATGGTTCGCTGAGCAAATGAAATCGGGCGGCATCCCGGACTGGAAGCCTTCAAAACTCTGAACCGTCGACGGTTAACACATTGATTTACAACAGATCAAGAAAATCTAAAACCAACTTGACCAGTCTGACCAGTCAGAGTATGCTAACGGCATGAATACGACGATTGGAACGTATGAGGCCAAGGCCAAGTTTTCCGAATTGCTGCGCCGCGTGCAGGCGGGTGAATCGTTCACCATCACCCGCAACGGCGAGCGCGTGGCAGACATCACACCCAGCAAAGAAGAGCGACCGAAGAAAGTTCGCCGCATCGGTTGCATGAAGGAGTGGGTGGGGAAAATCAGCGATGACTTCAACGATCCCATCGCGGACATGGACGAATATCAGTGAGGTACCTGCTCGATACGTGCACCCTGCTTTGGGTCATCAAGGGGACACGGCGGCGGATTCCCCGTGCCGCGCTCGCTGCGATTGAATCGCCGGAAAACGAAATCTGGGTTAGCACTGTTTCCATCTGGGAAATGGCCATCAAAGTGAACTTGGGAAAGCTCGAGTTGCCGCAAGGTGTGGGCAATCCGTTTCGCACAGAACTGCAAAAGAACCGTTTTCGGCTGCTCAACGTGGAATACGATCACGCCGGTGAAGTGACCAATTTGCCGTCACTCAAACACCGAGACCCCTTCGACCGGCTGCTCATCGCGCAGGCCCGCGTGGAGCGGCTGACTGTCATCACCAACGACCCCAACTGGTCGCATCCCGACTACGCACTCGATGTGGTTTGGAAGTGACACTTGCCCGCCGCCGCCGCTCGCGGTAGGTTTGCGGACGTGAGTTCACTTCGTTTTCTTTCTGTGTTCATCTGCGTTTACTGCGGATGTCTCAACAGCCAAGCGGCCAAGCAGACCAACTTCGTTTTCTTTCTCGTGGACGACATGGGCTGGGCGGACATCGGAGCCAACGGCAGCACATTTCACGAGACACCTAACATCGATCGCTTGGCCAAGAGCGGCATACGCTTCACTAACGGCTACGCCGCCGGTTCCGTTTGCAGTCCGACACGTGCCAGCATCTTGACCGGCCGGCATCCGGTTCGCGTTGACATCACCGACTGGATCCCCGGCCAATCCGGCCAAACCAAGCGCAACCCGCTCATCACCCCGGGCGATCGCAGCAACCTTGCGCTCGAGGAAACCACCCTCGCCGAGGCGCTCAGGGAGCATGGCTACCAGACATTCTTCGCCGGCAAATGGCATCTCGGCGAAAAAGGCCATTGGCCAACGGATCAGGGTTTCGACATCAACATCGGAGGGCATCATCGCGGCTCGCCGCCCGGCGGCTACTACTCGCCTTGGAGCAATCCCGCGCTCAAGGCCAAGCGCAAAGGCGAATACCTCACCGAACGCCTCACTACGGAGTCCGTGAAATTTCTGGAAGAACGCGACGAAGCCAAGCCGTTCCTGCTGTACCTCTCTTACTACAACATCCACACCCCGATTCAGGCTTACAAGAAACACATCGACCATTACCAAGCCAAGGCGGCCAAGGCGTTCGAGGGCAAAACACCGACCGAGCCGGAGCACGACGGCACCAATCGCACGCGACAGGACAACCCCGCCTTGGCCTCAATGGTCGCCGCCGTGGACGACAGCGTCGGCGTGCTCTTGGCCAAGCTCACCGAACTCGATCTCGATGAAAGCACGATCGTCATTTTCTTCAGCGACAACGGCGGGCTGAGTACCCTCCAGCGCGGGCGGTTTGGCCCCGGCTGCAATCTCCCGCTGCGCGCCGGCAAGGGCTGGCTGTACGAGGGCGGCGTGCGCGAACCCACCATCATCCGCGCCCCCGGCGTCACCCAGCCCGGCAGCGTGTCGCACAAGCCAATGGTCAGCATGGACTTTTTCCCCACCATGCTCGACCTCGCCGGTCTGCCGCTGCAACCCAAGCGGCACATCGACGGTCAAAGCCTCCTTCCCCAACTCAGGGGCGACGACTCCGGCACGCGCACTTTTCACTGGCATTACCCGCATTACCACGGATCCGCATGGAAACCAGGCGCGTCCATACGCGACGGCGACTGGAAACTCATCGAGTTTTATCACTACAAAAACTTCGAGTTGTACAACCTCGCCGAAGACCCCGGCGAACGCCAAAACTTGGCCAAGGCCAAGCCGGCGAACGCCAAGCGCCTGCGAGCCAAGCTAGCCGCATGGCAAAAGCGCATGGGAGCAAAGATGCCAGTGCCCAATCCCGACTACAATCCCAAGGCCAAGCGCCCTACGCGCAAGCCGAAACAAAAGTGAATCGCTATTTGATAGGCACCCGTCTCGCTTGGCTTTGGCTGCTGGCTTTTCCCTTGGCTACTTTGCCGGCACAGCCGCTCAAATGGATCCGCCCCAACACTGCTGGAGACGGTTTTGTTCGGGGTGAACGCGCAGAGCCGTTCCGTGCCTGGGGATTCAACT
>CAUZVJ010000284.1:0-3302 GCA_963583225.1 Verrucomicrobiia bacterium | reverse complement strand
GCGCCAAATCGCGGTACGCGTCGGGGTAAGAGGAGACCATCCCGTACATGGAGCCAAGCATGATGATGCTGGCAGCGGAGCCGGCATCGAGCGCCAATTCGTACGTCAGGCGTGCGAGTAGGAAGTATCCGGTGGCGTTGGCGAGGATTCTGTTAAACTGGTCGCCGTTGATGTCCGTCCAGTCGTTTGGACAATGTTCGTGGCCGTTGTTGACCAAGACATCGATGATGTGAACCTGGTCTGTGATCGCCCGGAAACGGTCGGACAGCCCGTCAGAATCCATGTGATCGAGCGCAGCGCCGATGTGTCCGACTTGGTTTGGGTCGGGCAGCCGCTTGGCTATCTCTTCGGCACGGGACAGGTCGCGGCTGGTCACCACGACCCGGCCACCGGCCTCGGCCAAGGCACGCGCCATGGCTCCCCCAAGATACCCGCTGGCACCGGTGACGAGACAGGTTTTGCCTTCGAGATTGAAAAGTTGTTCAACAGTTTTTTCGGACATGATTACGTGCTGCAATGATTGATTTCCCGCCATCGGGAAGTGCGCTTGGTTTCCTCCAAGAGAGCCAATTGGCAGTCGAGTGTATGTCTGGCTTCGTCGAGTGTGCAGGAGCCGGAGGGGCGTCCATCGATGGCATCGAGGAAGGCGTTGGCTTGGTTGGTGAAGGCTTCGTCTCGTTGAAGCTCGTCGTTGCTCTCGTCGATCCACTCACCGTCGGGTTGTTTCATGACGCGCAGTCGGTTGGTGCAAAAATCCAGTCGAACGGTGGCGCTTTCACAAACCAACGTGAAGGTGGTTTCGTTGGAATGCTGATGTTGGTTGAAGTGATACGCGCCCATGATTTCGCCGTGACGAGCCAGGACGTTGACCGTGTCTTCGACCTCGACACCGTCCAGCGCAAGATGGCCTGTGTCGCCGGTTAACCGGTCGATTGGCCCCAGCCACCAGTGGGCCGTATCCAAAAAATGAGTCAACCCGTCCTGTATGGCGCCGCCGCCGGTCTCGTGCCGGGCATAATAAATCTCGCGGTAAGCAGGACGGTAGAGGGGGAAATGCTGGCCAGATACGATGGTCAGTTGCAGCGGCTTGCCCCATCGCCCTTGGCCAAGCCCGTTTTTCACTTTTGCAATCAACGGATAATGCCGCATCACGTAGCCAACTTGGGCGACCCGTTGGCTTTCGCTCACGCATTGCGCCAGTTCCCCCACGCCGGTCAAGTTGGTCGAGAGCGGCTTTTCGATGAGCAAATGGCAACCGGCTTGGGCGGCTTGGAGCGCCATCGGCACGTGCAGGTGGGCGGGGGTCGCCACCACGACGCCGTCGGGCTTGGCGGACAGCGCCTTGGCCAAGTCCTCGAATGTGTGTTGTAGGTCGTAATCGGTCGCGATCCGGTTGCGCAGGGCGGAGTCGATCTCGTAGATTGACACGTCTGCCCGGCCCGTTTGTTGGAAACACCGGATGTGGCGTTCCCCGATCGAACCGGCTCCGATGACTAAAATTTGACGCATGGGCATGGCCGGTTTTCTCGCCGCTACGCTAGGCCAAGCAGCGGCAGGGTTTCCCTGAAAATCATTTTTTCAATTTCGTCCCCGTTCAATTTTGGCAACGCCGTGCCGTCGAGCATGCGGTTGAGATTTCGCAAACCGGCGACTGATTCGTTGACGGTGGTGAACGGATAATCCGTCCCAAAAAGCACCTTGTCCCAAACGCCGTATTCCTGCACGAGCATCAGGCTGTTGTAGAGTTGGAACGGCCGATAGTGGAGTGCGCTCACGTCGGCGTACACGTTCGGATGCTTGCGGATCACGGCCACGCACTCGGCTTCGTACGGGTGCGCGAGGTGCGCGAGAATGATTTTTACATCGGGGAAGCGAATGGCCACTGGGTCGAGATGGCGCGGGAGTGTGCACGCCAGCGGTGCCTGCGAGACGAACGTCGTGCCGGTGTGCAGCAGCACGGGCAGTTTGTGTTCGCTGGCGTAATTCCAAAGCGGATCGAGCGTGGCGGCGTGCGGCATGAACCCGGCGTACATCGGCAGCAGCTTGATCCCGCGCAGGCCAAGTTGCCGGTGGCCGTGGCGCATTTCCTCCTGCCAACCATCCTGCGTCGGATCGACGGACAGGAAACCGATCAACGCATCGGGAGCAGCAGCGACGTAGTCCGCCACGTACCGGTCATCGACCCAAAGCCCGCTCAACTTCGCCTTGCCGCCAAAGACAACGGTGCGGACTTCCTCCGGCGCGGAGGTCCGATACTCGTCGAGATTGACCGTGAGATCGACCTCCTGTCCCGCCCGTGCCCGGGTGGCCTGCATCCTGAAATCTTCCTGAAAATGATCCGGATATTTCCAGGCGTGACTGTGCGCATCAATGATCATGGCTGTGTTTGAGAGACGGCTTCGGACAGGATTTCGAACAGCCTGTCCACTTCACTTTTCGTTTCGTCGTCCAGTTGAAAACCAACCGGTGAGCGAACGATCGTGTTGCGGAAAACACCCTGTTTGACCAACAGATATTTTTCAACGGCGAGAAACCCATCGAGGCCGGTTTGCAGGGCGACCAGCGACGAGACGGGAAACGAGAGCCGGTAAATCGCCGCGTCGTCGCCCTTGGCCAAGGCCTCCCAAAGGGCGACTTGGGCGTCGATGATTTCGGCGCCCGGCATCGTGCCGACGATGCCCCGGCGATAGCTGTCCACCAACGAGATGCCGCCGGAGCCCTCGAAGATTCGCGCTTGGCCAAGCGTGGCATCCCTCAGCGCCGAGAGCCTCGGGCCGATGGGTGCCGCCTCCGGCTTGAACAAAACACGGGCCGCCCCGAACTCCTCGAGCATCGTTTTTTGCAACTCCAGCGGCATCGACTGGCCAACGTAGCCGCTGGCATCCTGAATGATGAGCGGCAGCTCGACGGCCTCGAGAATCGAAATGTAATACCGCCTCAACTCGTCCGGCCCCACGGCGATGGAGACGGGCGGGATCGCCATGACCGCCGCCGCGCCGCTGTCTTGCGCATGCTTGGCGTGCCGAACGGCCGTGTGCCGACTCTCCGCGCCGACGCTGATTACCACCGGGCCAAGGTCTTGGGCCATGCCGCAAACCTTGGCCGCCAATTCATCCCGCTCGCCGCTGGAGAGGCGCAGCGTCTCCGACACCATCGCCATGACGATCCCGTTGGCCCGCCGCCGGAAAAGCCAATCGACTTCGCGTTTGAGCGTCTCGAAATCGATGCATTCATCCTCGTGAAACGGAGTTTGAAAAACGGGAAACACCCCACTCAGCTTGTCGGTCGATTGGATCAAAGTT
>CAUZVJ010000283.1:0-3340 GCA_963583225.1 Verrucomicrobiia bacterium | reverse complement strand
GGTGTGCTCGAGCGCGAGCAGCGTACCATTGTCGAGTCGGTTCCGATCCTCGGCAACCTGCCCGGCATTGGGGCGCTGTTCCGCAAGCGTTCCACCATCGACAAGCCCCGGTACCTGCTGATTTTTGTCACCGCCACGCTGCTCGACGAGGACGGCTCCTTCGTGACCTACGAGAATCCGGGCGAAAGCCGTCCAGCGCCGGTCAGTCTGCCCAAGTCCCTCCCGGCACAGGGGCCAACGGCGTTCCCAATGCCGCCCGCCCCCGCCCCGGCCAAGCTGCCCGAGGGTTGACACGATTCCGCTTGGCCAAGCGCCAAGCGGCTTGATTTTTTCGTCCCACACGGGAACATTGCCAGGCCCGGCACCGGGTCGGCAATCGCAACCCAAGCAACAACATCATGCCCAAGATTGAGCGCGCGCTCATTTCGGTTTCAGACAAGACCGATCTCGTCCCCTTCGCCGAAGTGCTCTCCCGGGCCGGCGTCGAGATCATCTCGACCGGCGGCACCGCCAAGGTGCTGCGCGAGGCCGGCATCGCAGTGCAGGAACTCAGCGACTACACCGGCTACCCCGAGATGCTCGATGGCCGCGTCAAAACACTGCACCCCAAGGTACACGGCGGACTCCTGTTTTTGCGCGACAACGCCGGGCACACCGCCACTGCCACCGAGCACGGCATCCGACCGATCGATCTCGTCGTGGTGAACCTTTACCCATTCGAGCAAACCGTCGCCAAGCCGGACGTCACCCTTGAGGACGCCATCGAGAACATCGACATCGGCGGCCCGTCGATGCTCCGCAGCGCTGCGAAAAACCACCAGAGCGTCACCGTGGTGGTCGATCCCGCCGACTACGGCCGGGTCGCCGACCAGGTTTCCGAAAACGGCGAAACCACGCTCGACCTCCGCCGCGAACTTGCCGTCAAAGTTTACTCGCGCACCGCCGCCTACGACGGCGCGATCGCCCTGCACTTGGCCAACGTGTACGAAAAGGAGCAGCCCGGCGAAGACCTGCCCGGCAAACTCGTCGTC
This sequence comes from Verrucomicrobiia bacterium, assembly GCA_963583225.1. Classification (GTDB taxonomy): domain Bacteria; phylum Verrucomicrobiota; class Verrucomicrobiia; order Limisphaerales; family UBA1096; genus UBA1096. The sequence continues at coordinate 2,309 of CAUZVJ010000283.1, read as the reverse complement.
CGCGCCGACAAAGCGCAGGACCTGCGCTACGGCGAAAACCCCCACCAACGCGCCGCCCTCTACGGCCGCTTCGGCGAATTTTATCAGCAGCTCCACGGCAAGGCGCTTTCGTACAACAACATTCTCGACCTAACCGCCGCCGCCGGGTTGATCGTCGAGTTCGACGCCGACCCGCCCACGCTCGCCATTCTCAAGCACACCAACGCCTGCGGCATTGGCCAAGCCGACACGCTCGCCGATGCGTGGGACAAAGCGTACGCGACCGATCGGCAGGCGCCGTTCGGCGGCATCATCGCCTGCAACGCTGCGCTCGACCTCGCCACCGCCGAGGCGATCAGCGGGATTTTCACCGAGGTCATCGTCGCGTCGGACTTTGACGCCGACGCACTCGAGTTGCTGCAGAAAAAGAAAAATCTGCGTTTGGCTAAGCTGCTGCTCAACCCGGCCAACATCGTGCCGTGGGACATCCGCTCCGTCGGCGCCGAGTCGTTCCTCGTGCAGGAACGCGACCTTCGGCAGACCTCTGCCGTCGATCTCGAAATCGTCACCGAGCGCCACCCAAGCGAGGATGAACTCAAGGCCATGCTCTTCGGCTGGCGCGCCGTCAAACACGTCAAGTCCAACGCCATCGTTTACGCCGCCAAGGATCGCACCCTCGGCGTGGGCGCGGGCCAAATGAGCCGGGTGGACTCCAGCCGAATCGCCGTGTGGAAAGCCGGCGAAGCCGGGCTAAACCTCACCGGCAGCGTGGTATGCAGCGATGCCTTTTTTCCGTTCGCCGACGGCCTCATCGCCGCCGCCGATGCCGGCGCAACCGCCGCCATTCAGCCCGGCGGCTCCAAGCGCGACGCCGAAGTCATCGCCGCCGCCAACGAGCGCGGCATGGCCATGGCTTTCACCGGCGCCCGCCATTTCCGGCATTGAGCGCCTGGCCAAAGGATGTTTATTTTAGGGGAGCGCACGCGGCTCGCATGCGGTTTTTGGCGGCTCGCCAAAAACAAAAACAACCCGCGCCCGGCGAGCCGCCGGACGCCACACGCGAGCCGCGTGTGCTCCCCTTCGCTCCCTCTCCCAGCGGGAGAGGGCCGGGGAGAGGGAGAGCGCGGAAAATTATGATGACATCAGGTACACTTTTGAATCGCCGAATAAACAACCCGCCCCGGTAGTGCTGAAACACAAACCATGGAATCCCGAGTCGCTGCTTTGGCTTGGTTGCACCTTCATGCTGGCCTTGGCCCCGGGCGCAGCCATCGCCGGCCTGTTCAAGGACGGCTCCGTTGCACAGATGGCGGCCAATGTCACCGTGCTGCCGGTCGCCATTCTTGTCGCTGTCGCCGTTTGGTTTCAGGTCAACCGCCGCTTTTACCAGTCGCCGATCAGCTTGGCCGCTGCCTTCGGCTTCAGCCGCAAAAACACCGGCCGCTGCCTGCTGCTCGGCTTGGCGACTGGTCTGGGGTTGGTGCTCATCGCCATGGCGCTTGCCTTGATAAGCAGCGTACTGATTCAGGCTTTCGGCGATCAGGTTGAGCCGCAAAAACTGGTTACACTCATCGCCGAAGAATCCGCGAAGCAGGAAAACATTGGGACGCTGATCTTTTTCGTGGTGATGGCTGTGGTCGTCGCGCCTATTGCGGAAGAGATTCTTTTTCGCGGCATCCTCTATCCGGCGGTCAAGCAGCTTGGCCATCCGCGCGTGGCCGTGATCGGCACGGCACTTTTGTTCGCGCTGTTCCACGTCAACCTGCTGACCTTCGCATCGCTGACCGCTGTCGCGCTGGCGCTGATCGCGCTGTACGAATTCACGGATAACCTACTCGCCCCAATCACTGCCCACGCCGTTTTCAACGCCTCCAATTTGATCATGCTGTTCCTCGATCCAGCGCCGTTCCTCGATGTCATCGAACGCGTGCTCTACCGATTCCTCGATCATTTGCTGCACCTCGACGTCATTTGGCAATGAGCAACGCCACTCCCAACCCCGGTCCGGACGAGCTCGAGTTGATCTCACGGGTCAAGGCCAAGCTGCCGGTTGGCGACTCGGTGGTCGTCGGCGCGGGCGACGATTGCGCCGTGATCGACGCCGGCGTGCCTGGCCAGTGGCAGCTACACAAGACCGACGCCGTGGTCGAGGGCATTCATTTTAAGAAAGACGCTGATCCGCAGCAGATTGGCCATAAGGCCCTTGGCCGCGCGCTGAGCGACATTGCCGCGATGGCCGGTACGCCGCGTTGGGCCACGATCACGCTTGGTTTACCGGAGGGCTTCGACGTCAAAACGGTCGAGTCGATTTACGACGGCATGGCCGCCTT
>CAUZVJ010000282.1:0-3377 GCA_963583225.1 Verrucomicrobiia bacterium | reverse complement strand
CCTTGTTGACGTCGAGCACGACCACCTCGAGTTCCTGGCCGGTCGCCAGCATTTGCGAGGGGTGCGTGATGCGGCCCCAGCTCATGTCAGTGATGTGCAGCAGGCCGTCGAGGCCGTTCAGGTCGATGAATGCGCCGAAGTCGGTGAGGTTCTTGACGGTGCCCTTGCGGATATCTCCCGGCATCATGTCGTTGAGGAGTTCCGCGCGCTTTGCGGAGCGTTCCTCCTCGATCAGTTCGCGGCGGCTGAGCACGATGTTCTGCCGCTCGAGATTGAGCTTCATCACCTTGAAATCGTAAGTCTGGCCGACGTATGGCTCGAGGTCGTGCGGGGTGGTGACGTCGATCTGCGACGACGGCAGAAAAGCCTCCACGCCGATGTTCACAATCAACCCACCCTTGACCGCCGCCTTGACACGGCCCCTGATGTGGCCTCCCTCCTCGCAGATGGTTTTGATGTTGTCCCAGTTCTGCTTGAAAATGGCCTGCTCGTGGGACAGCACGACCATGCCGTCGCGATCCTCAAGCTGCAGGATCAGCACGTCCACTTCGCCTCCAAGCTGCAACGCCTCGCCGTGATCCTCGAATTCGTTGACCGGCACAGAGCCCTCGCTCTTGAAGCCGATGTCGATCATGACTTCCTTCTGACGGATCTCAATGACCGTCCCTTTGACTATTTGGCCGGGGGCAAAGCTGATTTGGCTCTGCGCCATGGCCTCTTCCATGGTTATAGACACTTTATAATTGTTTTAATGGGAGTAGGTTCCTCCGCGAAATCCTGTTGCCCGTGAAAGGCGTCCGAAGACGGGGCAACCGGGTTAAAGGTTAAGTTACTCGGTTAACAGATTGTTTCTCAGCTTCCTACAGGCTCCCGCACGCACGGTGCCCAGCGGCGGGGAAATATACGCCTGGCCATGCCGATTGCAAGCGCCATTTGGGTAAAATCGCCCCTATTCAATGGATTCCAGGGCGCGGCGGGCCTCGCGGCGGACGTAGTCGTATTTGTCGCGCGTCAGTTTCCTGATTTCGGGCCGGGCCTTGCGTGCGCCCTTGCCTGCCCGGCGCAGCGCCTGGCAGGCAAAGAGGCGCACCAGCGGCTCCTCGTTGTCGAGAATCGAGATGTACAGGTCAACGTCGCGGACGCGCACCCGGCGCAGGGCAGCCATCGTCACCTGCCGGTCTTCGCTCGTGTCCAGCCGGACAAACAACTCCGGGCCGGCAGGGCGGGCGTCCGAGCCGAGTTCGCCCAACTCGCGGATGGCCGTGTGCCGCACCTTGGCCGACGAGTCGCCCAACGCCGACTTGAGCGCCGCCAGTAATTTGGCGTCATCCTGCTCGACCTTGGCCAAGGCGTTCAACGCGCTGGCCCGCACGCCTGCGTTGTCGTGGCGGACGGCTTGGTTCAGCGCCGGCAGCGCCGGCTTGGCCTCGGGCCCCAGCTTGGCCAACGCGTCAAAGGCCGCCGACTGCGTCGCCACATGCTCCACTCCCAGCACGCCGACCAAGCTCGTCACCGCACCTTTGGGCAGCTTGCGAAAACCGCCGAGCGACTCGACCACCGCCAGGCGCAAATCCGTGCCGGCACCATCCAGCATACCGGCCAGCCGACTGGCCAAGGCCGGGTCGTCGCTGCCGAGCTTGCCGATGGCTCGCACGGCACTGAGCCGAATCACGGCATTCCCGTCGCCGAGGCTCTCGACCAATGCCGAGGTCGCTCCGCGCGCGCTTGGCCCAAGGCTGGCGAGCGCATCCATCGCCGCCTGGCGGACGAGCGAGTTTTCGTCGCGCATGGCCACCTGCAGTAGCGGCATCAGGCTTGCCGGCTTGGCGGCGGACGCCACCAACGCAGCCAAAGCCATCCCCCGAAACGCCGCCTGCTCGTGCTCCAAAAACGGCAAAATCGCCTGCCGCGCCGCCGCCGACTTGGCCGCAATATTTTTCAAACCAAGCAGGGCGAGGTAAACCGGACCGTCGCCCTGTTCCGCCTTCAAGGCGGCTGCCAGCACAGGGGCTGCCTGCAGACCGATCTCGCCAAGGCACCTGGCCTGCCACGATTCGCCGCCGAGCTTGGCCAACGGCTGCAACTTGGCCGACGCCAAAATCCCCGGCACCGCCGCTTGGCCAATTTCAACCATCGCTTGGCGGCATGCGGCCTGTTCCTCCTCTGCCGCTTGGCCAAGGTGAGCGATCAGCCTGGGGACGGCGTCCCCGGCATCCGGGCCGATGCGCCCAAGCAGGTTAATCGCCTGGCTGCGCTTGGCCGGGTCGTCACTCGCCAGCCGCTCGACCAGATGCGGGACGGCTGCCCGGCTGTCGGGACGCAGGCTGAGCAGGCCGTTCATGGCCTCGTGCCGGACTCGGTCGCTATCGTGATCCAACGCCGGCAAAAGTAACGGCAGCATTTGGTCGCCGGGCAGTCCGACGCGATTCAGCGCCTCAAGTCCGTTGGCTGTGACCCGGCTGGATGGCTCCGCCTCAAGCCGCTTGGCCAAGCGCTTGGCCGGCTCGCCCGGCTGGCTCATCCAGCCGATGGCCACAGCGGCGGCGGCGCGAATATTCTCGTTGTCCGAGCCAAGCGCCTCCAACACCTGCGGGTGCGCTGCCGGGCCGATCTTGCCCAGCGCGGCCCCTGCGGTTTCACCGAGGTAAATTTCCTCATCGCCCAGAAGGGCAAACAGGCGCGGCGCCGCCTCGTGGGCGGTCGAGCCCATGTTGCCGAGCACCTTGGCCGCGCCGCTGCGGATGGACTGGCTCTCATTGTCCAGCGCGGCGATAAGCTGCGGAATGGCCGCCGGGCCAATCCGGGTCAGGGCGGTCACCATCCGCAGCCGCACCTGGTCCCGATAGCGACGGCCGCTCCGGCGCAGGCGCTTGATGAGTTCCGGGGTGGCCTCGTGGGCATCCGGCCCGAGATTGGTCAGCGCGGTTGCGGACCAGAAGAACACCTGCTCCTCGTCGTCGTCGAGGCCCTTGACGAGCGCCGATACGGCCGGCTTGGCTTCCGGGCCGAGCAGCGCCAGCGACCGGGCCGCCTCGCGCCGGGTGACCTTGTCGCCCCGGCGCAGATCGGAGATCAACCGATCCACCTCCCCGGCGGTAACCAGCAGAGACCCAAGCAACAAAAGTAAAACTGTGTTCGAAATCTTCATGCCCGAAAAAAATCCCGCCGGCGGCGGGATCGACATTCAATCGGCGCTTGTTGCCGGTTCACGACAAAAACGGCAGCATTCCGGTGCTGTCGTTGAACGAGCCGGTCGTCGCCCCGGCTTGGTTCAGCATCGTGGCAAACAGGTTGTTTAGCGGCGTGTCGCCGGAATACTGGATGTGCCGGCCTGGCCGAATCCATCCGCCGCCGCGGCCTGCGAGCACGATCGGCAG
>CAUZVJ010000281.1:0-3389 GCA_963583225.1 Verrucomicrobiia bacterium | reverse complement strand
CTTTTTCTCCCTGCACTAGATTCATCGACGGCATGGCGGTTATTCGTCCTTGAGGAATTCGGTCTCCATGCTCGAGGCGAGTTCCTGCGCGAAGTTGTCCAGTTCCACCGTGAACACCCGCAGGTTGTGCACGAGCCAGTTGTAGCCGACCATCGAGGGGATTGCCACCAGCAGTCCGGCCACTGTCGTGCCCAGCGCCGCAGCCACGCCCGGTGCCATCACCGGCAGGCTGGCGGTTTGCAGCATCGCCACGTTGGTGAAGGTGCTCATCACCCCCCAGACCGTGCCCAGCAGCCCGACGAACGGCGCACCGCTCACGGCGATCGCCAGCAGGATCAGCCCGCTCTCGAGCTTGAGCGACTCCATCGCGACGTCGCTCTCAATGGTGCGCTTGACGTGTTCCATCGACTTGACGGTGGCGTAACGCTCCGAGCCAAGCTCGTCCTCGGTGCCGTTGGTTTTGAGCCGGCCCAGCAAATCCTTGCAGCCGTTGTCGTACACGTTGAACAGTGGGCAGCCCTCGATGTGGATGTCGCGGTCGTGGATCACAAGCACGCCCTTGTGTTGGTGGAACTCGTTGACAAACAGCTTGTTCAGCTTGCGCGCCTGCCGGGTCTGGAGTGCTTTTTGCAACATCACCGACCAGACAAACATCGACAACACCCCGAGGAAAACGATGATGGATTTGCCTGCCAGCGTGGACGCACTCCACACGTAAAACAATTCATTCGGCGCCGCCACCGGCACCCCAGCCTGTAAAAGCATCATCATCTCTGCGGTGTTCGCGAACGAACCCACTCCTTGGGGGCAATATCCTTAGCCCTTGGCCAAGCGCAGGTCAAAGGCAAACCGGCCCTTTTTTATGATTTTTTCGCCCCCAGCCTTGGCCAAGCGGGGCCGGTAATGTTAAGTCACTCGCTGGTTCGCAGCGCAACCCGTGACTCGATGAAAATTGCCGTTCCCAAGGAAATCAAAAAACAGGAATACCGCGTCGGCCTGCTGCCCTCGGTGGCTTATCAACTGACGCAACAAGGCCACACCGTGCTGGTCGAGCGCGGCGCCGGCGCTGGCACCGGCTATCCCGATGCCGATTACGAGCAGGCCGGGGCCACGCTGATGGACGATCACGCCGCGCTGTTCGCCGAGGGCGACCTGGTGGTGAAGGTCAAGGAACCGTTGCCGGAGGAGTATGGCCTGCTGCTGCCAGGCCAGGTGCTGTTCACCTAACTTCCACCTCGCCGCCGACCGCGAACTCACTGAGGCCGTCTGCCGCTCCGGCGTCACCGCGCTGGCCTACGAGACAATCGAGGTCAACGGCCGCCTGCCGTTGCTTGAGCCGATGAGCGAGATCGCCGGGCGCATGTCGGTGCTGGTCGGCGGTTATTTTTTGGCACGCCACTACGGTGGAGCCGGCATCCTGCTCGGCGGTGTGCCGGGCGTGTTGCCGGGGCGCGTGATGGTGCTCGGCGGCGGCGTGGCCGGCGTCAACGCCGCCCGGATGGCCACCGGCCTGGCAGCCGACGTCACCATTCTCGAGGTGGACGCCGAGCGAATGCGCTTTCTCGACATCACGCTGCACACCGCCAACACGCTGTACTCCAGCGAGGCGCACATCCTCGAGCAATTGCCGCGCGTGGATCTTTTGATCGGCGCGGTGCTGGTGCCCGGGGCCAAGGCACCGAAACTGATCAGTCGCGACATGTTGCGCCGCATGCGCCCCGGCAGTGTGCTGGTGGACATCGCCATCGACCAGGGCGGCTGCGCCGAGACGTCGCGCCCGACCACCCATCACGACCCGGTGTTCGTCGAGGAAGGCGTGACCCACTACTGCGTGGCCAACATGCCGGCCGCCTACGCGCGCCCCGCCACCCAGGCGCTGACCAACGTCACCCATCGCTACGTCGAGATGCTCGCCAACCATGGCCTCGCCGAGGCCTGCGCGCTGGCCCCCGAGCTGGTCGGCGGCATCAACGCGCACAATGGCCACCTCACCTGCCCCGCCGTAGGCCAAGCGCTTGGCCTAAAGTGGCAAGGGGCCAAGCTGTAAACCAAGGACGGTTCCGCTTGGCCAAGCGCGGCTCCGGGTGATTAACTCTTCCCCGATGCAAAAGGACGAGATTGCGGACATCCTCAAGGAGATCGGGGTGTTCCTCGAGTTGAAGGGCGAGAACCCGTTCAAGACGCGCGCTTATCAAAACGGCGCACGCACTCTCGAGGGACTCACCGAGCCGGTGGACAAGCTCGTCGAGGAGGAGCGCCTGGGCGAAATCAAGGGCATCGGCAAGGCGTTGGCCGAGAAAATCACCGAGCTGGCCACCACCGGCAAGCTGGCTTATTACGACGAACTCAAGGCATCGATTCCCGACGGCCTCATCGCCATGCTCAACATCCCCGGCTTGGGGCCGAAAAAGGTCAAAGCCGTTTACAGCAAACTCGGCATCGAGACGGTCGACGCGCTCGAGCAAGCCTGCAAAGACAGCCAACTCGCTGAGCTGCCCGGCTTCGGCAAAAAGACCGAGGCAAAAATCCTCGAGGGCATCGAGTTCCGCCGCAACTACGCCTCGCACCACCACGTCAGCGCCGCCATCAATCTCGCCGAGCCGATCCTCGAGCAGCTCCGAGCCCACCCCGATGTCATCCGCTGCAGCACCGCCGGCAGCCTGCGTCGCCACAAAGAAATCGTCCGCGACATCGACTTCCTCGTTTCGTCGAAAAACCCGGAAGCCATCATCGGGCTTTTCACCGGCCAAGCCGGCATCATTTCCGTCTCGGCCAAGGGCGACACCAAGGCCAGCGTCATTCTCGAGGGCGGCATACAGGGCGACCTGCGCGTCGTCAGCGACGCCGAGTATCCGTTCGCACAGGCCTATTTCACCGGCAGCAAAGAGCACAACATCGCCATGCGCCAACGCGCCATCGCCCGCGGCCTGCGCCTAAACGAGTACGGCCTGTTCAAAAGCACCGAGGAAACCCGCGACCCCAAGCTGCGGCTCGACTGCAAAACCGAGGAGGACATTTTCGCCGCGCTCGACCTCGCTTACATCCCGCCGGAGTTGCGCGAAGACAAGGGCGAATTCGACGCCGGCGAGGCGGGCAAAATCCCGCGCCTCATCGAGTGGACCAATCTCAAGGGCTCACTGCACAACCACTCGAACTGGAGCGACGGCGCCGAGTCGCTCGAGGAGATCGCCGAACACATGAGCGGGCTTGGCTGCGATTACTGGGCCATCACCGACCACTCGCGCGCGTCGTTCCAGGCCAACGGCCTCGACGAAGCGCGGCTCCGCAAACAGATTGTCGAGGTCGCCCGCGTCAACCAACAACTCGAGGCCGACGGCAACAACTTCCGCCTGCTCAGCGGCATCGAGGTGGACATCCTCAAAACCAGG
>CAUZVJ010000280.1:0-3394 GCA_963583225.1 Verrucomicrobiia bacterium | reverse complement strand
TTACAACCTTTTTTCCTTCATGAGAAACCGCTCCACCGAGGCACGCATTTCCTTGCGGGCGCGAAATGCCTGCACCTTCACGAGTGACTCAGACCACCCGGTGATCTCGGTGATTTCGCGGATGGAGCGTCCCTCGAGCTCCTGCAGCGTGAGGACAATCCGAGCCCGGACGGAAATCTGGTCGAGCACCGTGTAAACCAACTCGCGCGCCTCTTCCAGTCCTGCCCGGTCGCTGGCGTCGGGGATGTTGCCCATGCGGTTGTGCCACTCCTCGTCGTCGAAGAGCATGTCGCTGATCGTGTGCTCGGGCCGGTCGCGTTTGCGGCGAAGGGCGTCGTAGCAGGTGTTGACCGAGAGCCGCATGAACCAATGCTCGAACGGCGCCATGCCTTTGTAGCTGCTGAGCCTTTGGAAAGTCTTGGTGAAAATCGTCTGCACAACATCCTCGGCGTCCGACTCGTTGCGGAAATATTTTCGCGCCATGCCGAACACACGCGGCTGGTAGCGGGTGATCAATTCCTCGAAGCAGTCCACATCGCCGCCAACCACGAGTTCGACCAACTCTTCGTCGGTGCGAACGTCAGTGTCCGGGATGGGTTCGGTGGCTTGCATCGGGCTTCGCGAAAGTTCCGCGAGAAAACAAACACCTGCAGACTCCGTTGGTTACCCAAAAGTTACAACACAGCGCTTGGCCAAGCTGGCCGCTGCTTGCCAGGCAGCGGGGTTTGGGCAATAGTCCCGCCGCATTTTATGCCAAACGAAGACGATATTTTAGCAGCACTCAAGACAGTCAAATACCCCGGTTACTCAAGGGACATTGTTTCTTTCGGCATCGTGAAAGATGTCGCCGTGGCCAACGGCGCGGTCAGCGTCTCCATTAATTTGACTTCCGCCAACGCCGAAGCCGCCGGGCAAATCAAGGCCGACTGCGAAGTCGCCATCAAGGCGATCGACGGCGTCCGCGTCGCCCACGTGCAGGTGCATCAACCGCCGGCCGGCCAAGGGCAACCCGGCACGCCCACCCCCGGCCAAGGGCCGCAAAAGGTGCCCGGCATCGCGCGGGCCGTCGCCGTGGCCAGCGGCAAGGGCGGCGTCGGCAAGTCCACCGTCTCCGTAAACTTGGCCTGCGCCTTGGCCAAGCGCGGCGAAAAAGTCGGCCTACTCGACTGCGACATTTACGGGCCAAGCATCCCGCTGATGATGGGCGTCAACGAGCGTCCGTCCGTCACCGAGGGCGACGACAAACTGGTGCCGCTCGAGAGCCACGGCGTCAAGCTCATGAGTATGGGCTTCCTGCTGCAGGACGATCAGCCGGTCATTTGGCGCGGGCCGATGATCATGAAAACCATCCAGCAATTCGTCATGCAGGTGGACTGGGGCGAACTCGACTATTTACTCGTCGACCTGCCGCCCGGCACTGGTGACGCGCAACTCTCCCTCTGCCAAACCGTGCCGCTCGACGGCGGAGTGATCGTGACCACGCCGCAGGAAGCGTCGCTCGGCGTCGTGCGAAAGGGCATCGAGATGTTCCGCAAAGTCAACGTGCCGATCCTTGGCATCGTCGAGAACATGAGCTACTTCACCGCGCCCGGCGGCGAGCGCGTCGAGATTTTCGGCCACGGCGGCGGGCAGGACGAAGCGGCGCGGCAAGGCATCCCGTTCCTCGGCGAGATGCCGCTTTTCACCGAAATCCGCAAGGGCGGCGACGACGGCGTGCCGGTGGTCATGAGCCAGCCCGACTCCCTCCCCGCCAAGGTTTTCGACCAAATCGCCCAACAACTGCAGGAGCAGCTGGCCGGTGCAGCGCGCTGATTTTTTGCCGAAAATACCCATTTAAGCTGTTGACAAGCTGGGGGGGGGTAGTAGGTTGCTTGGCCTTTTCGCTGGTCAGCGATTTTTTGAACGATGCCCAATCTCAAGTCAGCCAAGCGCCGGATGCGCAGTGATGCGGCCAAGCAGGCCCGAAACCGCTCTGTAAAGACGACCCTCAAGACCGCCGAGCGCCATCTCAACGATGCCATAAAAGATGGCAACAAGGAGAGCACGCAGGCTGCTTTGAATGCCGTTTCGTCCGCGTTCGACAAGGCCGCCAAGCTCGGGGTCATCCACTCCGCCAAGGCTGACCGCAAAAAATCACGCCTGGCCGTCCGGGCCAACGCCGCTGCGTAAGCCAAGAGCAACCCTCACAGATTTCCGAAGCCCCGCCGAGTGCGGGGCTTTTTTGTGTTCGGCGGGGGAAGGGAAAAACTACTCGGTGCGATAGCGCATGGTGACGACGGCGCGCACTTTCTTCTCGATGGTCGACGTGTCGTACATGCCCCAACTCGCAGTCTCGGTGGAGTTAGGCCGGGTGATTTGGAAGATACCCTGTGAGGCGGAGATGATGTTGGCCACCCGGTTGCCGCTGCTCCTGGCCAGGCGCTCGGCCCGGAGCTTGGCGTTGTCGGCGGCCCGCTCGAGCAGGTCCAGTTTCAAATCCTCGAGCTTGGTGTAGTAGAAACTGGGCGGGTAGGAGCGGAACGCGATGCCCTGCCGGATGAGTTGCGTGGACTCCTTGGCCAGGCGCTTGGCCAAGGCGACGTCGGTCGTCGTGACGGTGAACGTTTGTGTGAGCGTGTGGCTCTCAATTTCCGAGGTGGCGTGGCCCTTGGCGTCACGCTTGTAGTGGGCGCTCGAGTTGATGGTGCCCTCCTCGATGGCGTCCGCGGAGACTTCCTGCTGGAGCAGAAAATTAAGCGTGGTGGTGAGATGTGACTGGATTTTGTCGTAGCCATCGACCGGGTTGGTAGCCCGTACCGAGATCTGCCCGCGCCACGTGGCGAGGTCGGAGGTGATAGCCTTTTCGGCGACACCCTTGACCGTGACGCCGTCCGTCGCGGACCGCATTTTCTCCAGCGCCCTCCCGCCGATGAGTGCCGACACGACCAAGCCCAGCGACAGGATTGCCGCCACGCCGTACCACGGTTGTTTGCCTACATCAGCCATAAAATCCCCAACTGCGCCAAACCAATCACAAAACCCAGCACAGCGCCAACCCCTTCGATGAACCGGAACTCTCGTTTCATGATGCCGAGCAGCATTTCCTCCAGCTTGTCACTGGAAAACGCCTCCACCTTCTCGCGAACCACCTTCTCGACGTCCATGTTTTTCTCGAGGTGGCCCATGAACATCTCGCCCAATTCCGGCACCGCCTTGGCCAGACACTCGACCAGCGCGTGCTTCACCTTGTCCACCATGTCGGAGCCGAGGAACGTCGACACGATTGGGATGGTCTCCATCAGGTAGGTTTGTAGGAACTCATCCAGGTTCGCCTCGATCGTCTTGGTGGCGTGGGCGATGAACTCCTCGCTCTGAAGTTGCTTGCGTATGTCCTCCATCGAGAATAGCTCGCGAG
>CAUZVJ010000279.1:0-3395 GCA_963583225.1 Verrucomicrobiia bacterium | reverse complement strand
GCCCAAATCGATCACCATCCCCCACTGTTGGCGCTCGGGATCCATCAACCCCGGGCCGTTGCTCTTGCCGCCAAAACTATGCTCGTACGGCGATGAGGCAAGATCTGTCCGGCCTTCCTCCCACTCGTAACGCGCACCCTTCTTGGTGATGTGCGTCGTGTGATGGGTGCTGTCCAAGTCGAAGTGATCGACGAAATCCTTGTGGCCGTCGAAGTCGTTGGCGTTGCCCTCGCGTATGACCGGTCGGCCATCCATGATGCCCTGCTCCTGCGTGCAAGCGACCTCGTACCTCTCGGGCGTTGGCGTCAGCTTGGCTCCACCGGCGAAGTGCGCCCCGCTCGAGGTCCGCGCCCGATAGGCGTTGAACCCCGCCACGCCACCGACCCGGCCAAGCCCGCGCCCGTAACCAAGCGCCACGCCGACGACGTTGTCCGCCATGCCGGGCAGCAGCCAAATCGGGCCTTCCACGGTCTTGCCGTTCACTTCGAGCTTATAAACTTTCTGGTAAAACCGGCCGGCATCGGAATGGAACCCAAAACGCCCCGGCAGACCCCCGGACTTACGATCCAGTTCCTCGAAATCCAACTCCTCCTTGGCCGCCTCTTCGCCCAGCAACTCGCGGGCGGTCTTGTAGCTCACCACCAGCACGTTGTCCCAAGCGATGCGGGTGACTGGGTTCGGAGTCTCGAGCAGCCAGCCGTTGTTGCACCAGCGGCCATCGTCCATGCTGTGGTCGCGATAAAAAGTAACCTCGTACTTCTCCTTGCCCGGCGGCTTCACCGGTTCGGCACCGTCTTCCCACGCAGCTAGCGCGGCGTCCCAGTCATATTCGCGACTGACAACAGCACTCGCACTTCCAGCAAGATAACCATCGTGCAAGAACTTCTCCCATTTAGCGTCGCCTGAGCCGGCGATGCCATCAAATGTCTTGCGAACAATCTTGTACGGGTCGCTCTCGGTGCCACCGATCCGCGCCAGCACTTCCAGCTCTGTCATCCCGCCAAAAAGAGGAGCGATCAACGGCTGCACCGGCACCAGCGTGCCGTCGCTCGTCCGGGCATCGCCCCACGACTCAAGATAATTCGCCGCCGGAATGTAGGCATCAGCACCTTGCGCGGTCTGGTCAATATAATAGCCCTGCCGGATCACGCGGCCGGCTTGCTCAGCCAGCTTGGCCCATTCAATATCTGCCGGTGCGTTGTAGGCAGGATCACCGCCCAATACCACGAGGTTGTCTCCGTCGTTGAAACGCAGCTTCAAGTCGGCGATGGTGCCGTTCCCGCTTGGGTTGGCTTTCTGCAATAGAAGCGTCGAGCCCACATTGCCAAGCAGCGCGTTCATCGCCATGGCGGCCAAGTGCACTTCCTTGGGCTGACGGTACCCGGCCACGACCAGCGTCTTGTCGCCGCGCTCCTTCAAGCGAATCAAGTCGGCAACGCACTGGCTCACCCACTTGGCTGTGTCGGCCTTGGCCTCGCCTTCGACGGCGTGGCTGTTTGAAAAGTCTTTGTTGAGACCTGCAGCAAATGCCTTGAGTTGGCTGATCCCGTCCTCAGCACCGTCCAAACCAATCTCATCCAGTGCTTCGGCCAGGGCCAACGCGGCCACCCGAATCACGCTCCCGGTGGGAATGCGCAACCGGTGATCGGCGTTTGTACCGGTCAGCGTCAGCAGACCCTCCACTGAGTAGAGACGGTTCATCGACTCCGCAGGGTTCTCCTTGTGATCGTCCTTCACGCGGCGACCATCAGCAAAATCGCGGATATGTTGGAACGCCGATTCCTCTGTGCCGAGGAAATCGCAGTCGAGCGACAGGATCGCCTTGGCCTTGTCGAGTTTGTAGTACGGCTTGACCCCTGGGCCAAAAGCGATGTTAGCCGCCTCTGCGTGGACAGAGAAGTCGATCGGCTCGTACTCGTAGAAATTGACGCCCTTGGCCTTCAGGACGGCGATAAGGCGCGCACGGGACGGCGAGCTGCTCTGCTCCATCAGCACATGCGTCGTGCCGTTTGCCAAGCCGTCGAGTTGCTCAAGCACCTTGGCCTTGGCGATGACTTTCAGGCTCTTGCCGCCTTTGTCATCTTTCTCGGCCAGCTTGAAATTCAACCCGCGATCCGGGTCGTACAGGCTCAGGATCGACGCCTGCGTGTACTGGTCAGTTCCCCCGTTGCTGTCCGGAAACTCGGCGTTGCCCTCCACCTTGATGGGCCGGCCGTCGTACGACTTGGCCACCAGCGGAATCGCTGTCCCGCGACTCGGCATCGACGTGGCAAAATACTGCGGCGTGCCATGCACGTAATTCTCCGGCATTTTGGAGAACGGCAAAATCCTGTGCTCCGGCCGACGGCAACCGCTCACCCCGAGGCCCGCCAACGCGAACGAGGCGGACATGATCTTCATGAAGTTCCGGCGCGAAACCGGGTCGTCGATCAAATCCACACCCGACGGAAACTCCTTCTCGACGAATGCGCGGAGTTCCGGAGAATCGGCCTTGTGCTCAAGGCTGCGCCAGTAGCGTGGGCCACTCTTTTGCTCGTTTGTGGGAGTCGTGTTGTCGTTCATCGATGGCAGGCGGAGCAGTTTTCCGAGGTTTTAACGTGCCACTCCTTTACAAATTCCCTGTCTTTGTTGGCCGCATCGCTCGACCGGTCGTAAGCCAAGTCGGTGATTTTGTCCAACGGCCGTAGGCGCGGTTCCGGGTTGCGATGGCAATCCAGGCAAAACGTCATGCTGAACTGCTTCTCGTGCCGCACCTCGTCCATCTGGTCGATCCGGCCGTGGCACTCCACACAGCTCACGCCCCGGTTCACATGCACTGAGTGGTTGAAATAAACGTAATCCGGCAGCTTGTGAATCTGCACCCACTCGACCGGTTTGTTCGCGTCCTTGTAGCTGGCCCGCACCGGTTCCAGCTTGGGGTCATCGGCCCGGATCGCGCTGTGGCAGTTCATGCAGGTGTCCGCCGCCGGCACATTCGAGTACCACGACTTCTCCACCCCGTCGTGGCAGTAGCGGCAGTCGAGCCCCAACTGCTGCACATGGATGGAATGCGAAAAGGGCACCGGCTGGGTGGGTTGATACCCGACCCGCGTGTACTTGGGCGTGAAATAATAGGTCAGACCAGCCGTTACCACTCCCCCGATGAGCAAAAGGCCAAATATGATTTGGCCCGGTAACCTGTTGGTCCATCTCGGAAAAACGTCAGACATCCAACAAAGCGCGGCAGTTTATTGATGACACAAAGCTCGGGCAAGCGAATTAGTGAATTATTTCACAAGCGGTCGCTTCTCCGCATTTCTCCGTGGCTTTTTCCACATCGAATCCTGATCCAAACTGGCCGGGCTCAAGCGTGGAGGCGAGGGCCGGAATCGAACCGGCGATAGAGCTTTTGCAGA
>CAUZVJ010000278.1:0-3418 GCA_963583225.1 Verrucomicrobiia bacterium | reverse complement strand
ACTTGCCATCGACCGAGTCCAGCGAACCGGTCAAGTGCATGTAGAGCTTGGCCAACTCGAAGCCGCCCTTCTTGACGGCGGTACGGATGGCATCGAAGTCGATCGGCTTCGCAGGATCGCGGTGCATCACGAGCCGGCCGGAGCGGATGTCGATCTTCACGCCGGATTTCTCGCTGAGCACCGGCGACTGGAAGTCGAGCTTGGCCAGGTTTTTCTTCAGCCCCTTGGCGCAGATTGAACAAACCACGCCGTTCACTTCCACGATCAATTCGCCCGGCTTGGCCACAGCCGGCGTGTCCAGTTCATCCGCCAACGCAGTCGGCGGTAAGGTCAAAAACGGCAGCACGACAAATAATAAAATAAGTTTTTTCATAATTTAAGTTCCTTTCTTTTTTTAGATTCAAACATTGGGATTGCCCGGGCTCGGACACACCCCGCCCCGGGACACATTGGGTCGGGAAAAAAAAGAAAACTCAGGTGAGATACCGGCAGACCCGCTTGTGAATGGGCACGCCAGCCACCCGCATTTGAAGAGGCTGCGGGAAGGAAGAGAACTCAAGCACCACCTGGGGCAGCTTGAAAACCAAGCTGGCCGATCCGTCCGCCACAACGGGCTGAACGTGGAAGCTGGCCTGCGGCTGAGGCGGTGCCGGGAGCGGTTGGCCGGAGCCATCGTCCACACAGCAACTGGCTTTGCCGGCGCACGGGCAATGTTCGCATTCCGCCGTCGCGCTGGGCTGCGGCGACAGCACCATCCCGAGGCCAAGCTGCGAAGTCAGCAGCAGGCAACTAATCAGGATGGCGAATGCGTTTTTCACTCCGCTTGGCCGGATGACTTATCCGGCTTTCTCGGCGTCGTCAGCGGGCTTGGCTTCAGCGGCTTTTTTCGCCGCGACAGCGTCATCAAATTTTTTGATAAACTTGGCGGAGTCGGCCTTGAAATCGTCGTTGCAACCTTCGCAGCAGAACTTGATCTCGCGGCCCTCGTGCACGAACGTGTACGGCTTGCCCATGCTGCCGAGTTTGTCGCCGCCAACAAGGCAGGTTTCCAGCGGGTAGGCGATCACGTTGGCATCCGCTGCCTCAATGGTTGTTGTTGACTCGACGCCTGCGTCGCAACCGGCAAGAACGATGGCTGCTGCGATTCCACTAAGAATAGTTGTCCACTTCTTCATCACGCAGCGAACGGTTAGCCCAGTCGGGCTGGTTGTCAAATCTTTCTTTTCTCCTCTCGCCGCTTCTGATAGCAGACAGCCGAAACATGCCACCGGCAAACGAACAACCGTCCGACCCCCGAGCCGCTTCAGCACGCATTTTGCGCTGGAAACAGGGCGCGCCCGGCCAAGCGGCGGACGACTCGCTGGCACGGGAGGAGCCGCTGGAAATCCGTGTAAAAGGAGAGTCGGTGGCGGTGACCATGCGCACGCCCGGCCACGACGAGGAACTCGCGCTGGGCTTCCTGCTCTCCGAGGGCGTCATCACCGGGCCAGGCGATGTGATCGAGGTAGCCCCGTGCCAACAGGGCGAGGCGGCGCTGCTCGGCAACGTGCTCAACGTGTTTCTCGCGCCCAAGGTCGGGATCGACTTGGCTAAGCTTAGGCGCAACGTGTACGCCAGTTCGAGCTGTGGCCTCTGCGGCAAGGCGTCGATCGAGTCCGTGCACGGTCACTTCGCGCCCTTGGCCAAGCGCGAGCCGTTGGTCGCCGCAGAGACGCTGCTGCAACTGCCTGCCAAGCTGCGAGCCGAACAGGAGACATTTGACAAGACCGGCGGCCTGCACGCCGCCGGGCTGTTCGATGCCGATGGAAACTTGCTCACGCTCCGCGAGGATGTCGGTCGCCACAATGCCGTCGACAAAGTTCTTGGCCGCTCGATGCTCGACGAAAATTTCCCGCTCGATGATCGTGTGCTGATGGTCAGTGGGCGGGCGTCGTTTGAGATTTTGCAGAAGGCGCTGGCCGGTCGTTTGCCGGTGGTTTGCGCCGTGTCCGCGCCGTCGAGTTTGGCGGTGGATTTTGCGCAGGAGAGCGGACAGACGCTTGTCGGTTTTCTCCGGGGCGACACGTTCAACGTGTACAGCCACCCGGAGCGAATCACCGGGCTCAGCGACTAGGCGTCCTCGGGGAATTCGGCGTTGGTGAACACGTCGCTCACGTCGTCGTTTTCCTCGAGCGCATCCAAGAGTCGCGTGACGGTCGCCGCGCCGGAGTCATCGACGGGGGTCGTTTGCAGCGGGATGGACGTCACTTCCGCCGAGAGCGTTGCGATGCCTTTATCCTCGACGGCTTTGTGCACCTGCTCGAAGTCGTTCGGCGCGGTCACGATCTCGTAGCCGTTTTCGTCTGCGGTGAAATCTTCGGCACCTGCCTCAAGCGCCAGTTCCATCAGTGTGTCCTCATCGGCGGCGGCGCGCTCGATGATGATTTGCCCCTTGCGCTCGAAGAGCCGGGTCACCGCACCGGCGCTGGCGAATTGCCCGCCGGCTTTCGTGATGATGTGCCGAATGTCGGCGGCGGAACGGTTGCGGTTGTCCGTGTGGGCGTGGGCGAGCACCGCCACGCCGCCCGGCGCAAAAATCTCGTAAGTCAGCTCCTCGTAATGGGCGTCATCGTCGTCACCGGCGGCGCGCTTGATGGCGCGGTCGATGTTGTCCGCCGGCATATTGGCGCTGCGGCACTTGAGCAGGATCATCCGCAGGCGCGGGTTCAGATCCGCCTCCGGCCCGCCTGCCCGCACCGCGATGCCAATCTCCCGCGCGAGCTTGGCGAACACCTTCGCCTTTTTGGCATCGGTGGCGCCCTTCTGCCGCTTAATCTTCGACCATTTGCTATGACCTGACATGAAATAAAGTGAGCCAAGGCAACACGCCCCGGCGACCGGAAACCCATACCAACCCCCCGCTGAAAATGGAACGAAAATCCCCCGCTTGGCCAAGCGCTTGGGGATAAAAAAGCTCCGAAGGAGCGGCATGAAATAGCCCGGGGCGTCAGCCCCGGGTAGCCAGTGACAAAAAAACTCAAGCCCCAAAGGGGCGGCACAAACGGAATGAGTTTCAAGTTTTAAGAGAGCAACCGCGAATGGACACGAACGGACGCTAAATTGAGAACCGAGAAATGCGGCGTTCAGCGTACGCACCCCTAGACGCTGGCGCGTGGCTCCGCCGTTTTTTCTCTGCGGCCCTCTACAGCTCGGCGAACTCTGCGTTTAACAAAGTCAGCCCGGCGCTCGGCTCAGAGGCTCAGGTCGACCTTGTCGTTGAGGCCGAGTTTTTTCAGCGCGGCTTTCAACTCGTCGACTTCCTGTTTAGTGATGCCGTCCTCGGGCGAGACGCTGAGTTGCACCTTCAGCTTGGCGTCTTTCACAAAGCCAAACTTCTCGAGGATGTCCCGCTGGAAGGCGACCAACTGTTCTCCGGTCA
>CAUZVJ010000277.1:0-3432 GCA_963583225.1 Verrucomicrobiia bacterium | reverse complement strand
GCTCCGGCCTCGGCGTGGCTCACCGCCGTCCGGGCCAGGAGCTTGAGCGACGGGTCGTTGTCGATGAGCGCCTGCCCGCCGCGCTTCTTCACCACGCCGCAGTGGCCGTGGCTCATGTATTCGCACAGGCAGACATCGGTCATGACGAGCAGCCCCGGCAGGTCGCGCTTCAACTGCCGCACCGCCTTTTGCACGATGCCGTTCTTGGCGTAGGCACCCGAGGCGCGCACGTCCTTCTTCGGC
Organism: Verrucomicrobiia bacterium; assembly: GCA_963583225.1. GTDB lineage: Bacteria > Verrucomicrobiota > Verrucomicrobiia > Limisphaerales > UBA1096 > UBA1096. The sequence goes on along the minus strand of CAUZVJ010000277.1, from coordinate 3,189 downwards.
GGGATGCCAAACAGGATCACCGCCGGGACGCCGGTTTTGTGCGCCGCCGCGGCCTCGCGCACGGCCTCGTCGATCGAAAGCTGAAACACCCCAGGCATCGACGGCACGGCGTTGCGGACCTTGCGACCGGGGCGGACGAATAGCGGCAGCACGAGTTGGTCGGCGTGCAGGCGCGTCTCACGCACCATGCGGCGCAACGCAGACGAGCCGCGCAGTCTGCGCGGTCGGTAACTCGGAAACTCTCCGGTCAAGGCAGACGACATGCGCGGCATGATAAACAATCCCGCCCACAAGCCAAGCGCTTGGCCAAGCGGTCAGGTGCCGATGCGGGAGATCAAAATCGCCAGCCCGATGACACCGAAGCAAATGGCGAAGCAGACGACGAACCCCCAGAAGTCCTGCGCCGTTGGCCGCTGAAACTCCAGCGAGCTGCCGGGGAACAGCTTGCGCTCGTCGAATCGGTCCGGCTGCGCGTAGCTCAGCTCCATCGCCGCCCGGTCGCCGGCCGGGTCGGGATCGACCGGTGTTTTCATTTTCACGTAAAGCCGGTCGAGTGCCTCCTTGCTGTTTGGCTTGGTCACCAAGCTGGCGAGGATCATCACGATGAACGGCACCACCGTGGCGAACGGCAGGTCGAGCGTCTTGATGGCCGCTTTGTCCATCGAGGCGAGGTCGAGGCCCAGCTTGTCGATAATGAGCATGTCCAGCCGCAACCGGCCGCTGCCGACGAGTTCGCAGTCGTACTCGTAAACCACCTCCTCGCCGCCCGTCACTTCTCGGCGCTCGATCTCCCTGAGCTTCTCCTCGCCGACCGGCTTGACGCTGCCGGTCCAAAAGAGGGCCACGCCGCCGCGCCGCTTGGTCTCCGTCATCGGCGCATCGGCGGTGGTCGCCAGACCACGCGCGACATCCAGCGGCGTGGCGGTTCGGGTGATGGTACTCTTGATAATGTGGCTCGTGCGCGTGTACGCCGGGCTGTTGGCCAAGCCGGGGCTGAGCTTGGGCACGGCGATGGGCAGCACGAGGAAAAACAGCAGGCAAAAGGTGAACGTGACCCACGCCGCGCTCGTCGTCGCGCGCCGCCAATACATCCCCACCCAAAACACGGCGGCGAAAAGCATCGGCACGATCCATGTCAATTGCAGGTTGGCGAACATGTCGTAAATGGTCAGCGAAAGCGCCACCGATCCGGCGACGACCAACGCGCCGACGATGCGGGCCAGCCGAAGGCTCTCAGCCTCGGTGGCGTCTGGCTTGATGTACGGATGGTAAATATTTCGTACCACCAACGCAGCGCAAACAATCATGAAACAGTCCACCGTGCTCATCAGCGCGGCCAGCAGACAAGCGACCATCAGGCCCACCAAGCCGATATTCAGCGGCCCGAGAAGCTTGAGCGTGGCCACGCCCCAGGCTTTGTCGGCGTCCGCCATCAGGGCCGCTTCACTGCCGTACAGGGTGAGCACGATCAACGCCGTGATCACCCAGCCGATAGTACAGAAACGCTTGATGAAATTGCCCGTGACAAGCCCCACGCGGGCGTCCCATTCGCTCTTGGCCGTGCCGCCGCCGGTGACGATGAAATGCGGCGTCAGCACGATGCCAATCATGTTGATGATCACAATCGCCACGATGGCATACAGTGGAAACTCGCTCGCCGTGCTGCCGCCGACGATGGTGAACGCCCCGTCGCCGAGTTGCTCGTGCATGAGGCGAAAGGCATCCATCAGTCTGTCGCCCTCGCTGCCGAACTTGTCCACCACCGCCTTGAGGCCAAACGGGATCAGCAACACCGACAGAACAATGATGCAAATGCCCTGAATCAGATCCGTCCAGTACGCCGCGGCGATGCCCCCGAGCAGCCCGTAAGTGATTACGACCACAGCAACAAATGGCAGCAGCGTGTATTGCAGAGGCATCCCAAGCAATGTTTCACCCAGGAGCGGCCCGGCCACCTTGCCGATGGCGGTGAACATCATCGCACCGTAAGTCATGTAGAAAAAACAGCCGAACAGCGCGTAAGCCACGCCGATGGCCTTCGACTCGTACCGCTCCACGAACCAGTCGCCGAGCGTCAGGCTGCGCATGCGCCGGTACCACACCGCGCTGATCCAGTACACCGGCGTGACGAACAGCCAATACATCACGTTCCACATGCCGCTCATGCCGTTGTGGAACGTGCCGCGCGCCGTGTTCACCGGATCGGCCGAGCCGGTGCCGGCGCCGAACGCCGCAAACGTCTGCATCAACTTGCCGAAACTGCGGCCGGCCATGAAAAAATCCTCCTGCTTTTTCTGGCCGCGCATCAGCCAAAAACCAACGCCCGCCATCCCGGCGAAATACAGAAGCAAAACAAGATAATCAATCGGTTGCATGAGGTTTACTGAGGTTCGGTTGAACGGCGGGCAGTCGATGCCGAAACGGCAACCGATGCAAACAAAAAACGGCGCGGGTGACACAGCAGCAGGGCGGGTGTAGTTTGCCCCGCCGCGAGACATCGGATGAGAGAATCACTCATAATAGTCAGCTTGATACTTGGCCAAGCGCTTGGCCAAGCGGAGCTGCCGCCGCGCCTTGACCAGTACACCTTGGCCAAGGGGCCGGTGGTCATCGGGGGTGTCAGCCAGAATGCCTCCGGCCTCACTTACCACGCTGGGCGCGACAGCCTTTTCGTCGTGCTCGACGCACCGCAGCGGATCGTCGAGCTGGGCCTCGACGGCTCCCTCAAGCGCAAAATCAACCTCAACAAGTTCGACGACACCGAGGGCATCGTGTGGCTGGGCGAAGACCGTTTTGCCGTGGTCGAGGAGGCGCACGGCAACATCGTCCTCATCGAGCTGGAGCCCAAGGACGGCGGCGTCAGTTGGAAAAAAGCGAAGAAGCTCAAGCCCGACATCAAAGTCAACGCCACCAACGGCCTCGAGGGCATTGCGTACGACCCCTTGGCCAAGCGCTTTTTTGTCGCCCGCGAAAAACGCTCCCCGGCCGTCTTCAAAATCATCCCGCCCAAGCCGGAATCCAACACCCCGCCGACAGCCATTCTCATGAGCCTCGCCGGTCGCGGCCTGCGCGATATCTCCGGCCTGCACTATGACGCCAAGAACGAGCGACTGCTCATTCTCAGCCACGAATCGGCCTGCGTCGTCGAAGCCAACAAGTACGGCATCGAGACCAGCCGCCTGTTGCTGC
>CAUZVJ010000276.1:0-3432 GCA_963583225.1 Verrucomicrobiia bacterium | reverse complement strand
TCGCGGGCGTGGACGTTGGTAAGGTGTATCTCGATCGCTTTCACGCTCGCGCCGACGATGGCGTCCTTGAGCCCGATGCTCGTGTGCGTGTACGCCGCCGCGTTGAGGATCACGTAGTCGTAGTCGCCGGCCGACTGCTGCACCTGCGTCACCAGTTCGCCCTCGTGGTTGGATTGGTGAAACACCACCTCGACGCCATGCCGCTCGCCATGTTCACGAACCATATCCTCAATATCCGACAGCTTCATGCTGCCATAAATCTCCGGTTCGCGTTGGCCCAGCAGGTTTAGGTTGGGGCCGTTGAGGAACAGTACCTTCATGTTCGCGCGGATTATCATTCAGTCGCCGCACTTTTGTCGAACCAATTTGTAGGCGAGGCCAGCAGCCAGCCCAGCATCAGCCAAGCCGGCCAAGCCAGCGCCGGGATGTAGAGTCCAAACTCGACAAACCCCTGCAGCACCCACGCCAGCAGGCCAAGCCGCGCAGCGACAAGCACCGGATCGTCCAACCGCCGCCGTGCCAGCACCCACGCCGCTCCGCCGATGAACGCCGCGTACAGTACAAATCCCGGCCAGCCGGAGTCGCTCGCCTGCTGCAAATAATCGTTGTGCGTCAGCCGCGTCGGCTCGGCGCCGGGCGCGCGGTGCCGCTTGTACGCAAGTTGAAACGTCCCCGGCCCGGTGCCCAGCAGCGGCTCCTCCATCGCCGTTTGCACCGCAGCGCGCCAGTAGCCAAACCGCGCCCCGACACTCGTCGCGCCCCGGTCAAAATAGTCGGCGTACTTTACGGCAAACCCGGCCAAGCCCAGCACCATCGCCGCGCCAGCTAGGCCCAGTTTCAGTTTTTTCGGCACCGGCAAATGCAAAAACCAAGCGCCGAGCAGCGCGATCGCAATCAGCCAACCCGCCTTTGATCCGGACCAATAAAGGCAGGCCAAGCCGACCGCCGCCAAGCCAAGCGCGACCGCGGCGCGGGGCATCCGCCAGCGCCCTTGGCCAAGCAGCAACGCGAGCGACACCGGCAGCAAAAGCAGGATCACCCCGGCCAGCGCGTTCGGATAAAACATGTGCCCGTAAAGCCGCGTGCTGTACATGCGCTTGACCAACTCGAGCGGAAGCTGTCGCACCTTGGCCGCCATTTTCAGCGGGAGTGCGGCGATCTGTTTTTCGATTTTCGGCGGGATGGTCTTGCCCGCGTCACGCGCCTTGGCCGGCAGCGTCGCCGGGTCGAGTTTGCCGGACTCGATCTGCGCGATGATGCTGTTGCGCGTCTGCTCGAGTCCGCCGAATTTTTCGATGCACGCGTCCGCGAGATTCAGCATCAAGCCAAGCGCCGCACCCCAAAGCGCGAGCTTGGCCAGGCGCATCCGGCCCAGCACAAACAGCCCCAAATAAAACGCCGCGAGGCACGACGCAAAATGGATCACCGTCGCCCGCGACATCGCCTCGTTTTCCGTCTGCAAAAACGACAGCAACTGCCACCCCAACCAAGCGGCCGGCAGCCAAACAATCCACTTGGGCACTCCCGGCGGTAAACTCAATTTCGGCTTGGCCAAGCGCGAAAAACCGAGCACGCACGCCAATCCCAAAACGGCGAGGATGCCAAGGTAATGCCGGACGTTCGATGGGCTTTCGCCGCCCAAAAGCACACTCTTCGGCGGGTGCAAATAATCGAGAATGACCGGGTTGCCAAACAGGAACAGCGCGGTGAAAAGCCAGACGCCGGTGAGAATCAAAAAGACGCGATCCTTTTGCGCTGGGGTGTCGGCGAGCATCGGGGCCGGTCAGAGTTTGAGCTTGAGCAGGCCGACCTCGAGCGCGAGAGCCTCCTGCACGTTGGTCGTCTCGAGCAGTCGCTGCGTCGCCTCGATCGATTGCAGATTCTCGAGCGCCTGCCCGGGAGTCAACCGGTGGCCGACGGTTTCCGACGTGTCGGCCCAATCCTGAAAATGCAGCAGCTCCCGGCTTTGCCGCAGCGCCGCCAGCCACACGTCGCGCAGCCACCACTGCAGCCCGGTCAAAAACTGCCCGCGTTGCCGCCGGTACTCCGCCGCGATCGATGCCTCGAGTTCCTTTTTTAATTTCTCCCGCAGCGCCGGCTCGATGTCGGCAAGCCGGTTGAGCGGCGACGCATCCTCCTGAACTTCCTCGATGCGGTCGAGCTTGGCCGTCAGATGCTCCATCAACTTGCCGAGCAACCGGTAACGGCCCATGAGCCCCTCGCCGGTCTCGGCGCTCATGCCGACGAACGACTTCAGCCAAGCGGCGTCACTCGCCTCGAGTTGCACGTCGGCCTCGCCGCCGAAGTTCACCCGCATGCAGCGGGAGCGGATCGTCTCCCCGAGTTGATCCGGGCGCACGGTCAGCAGGATAAACACCGTCCGCTCCGGCGGCTCCTCGAGCGTCTTGAGGAAGGCGTTGAACGTGGGGCCGGGCATGCGGTCGGCACCGATGATGATCGCCACTTTGTAGCGGCCCTCGGTCGGCTTGAGGGAGACTTTTTGCGAGAGATTCCGGATTTGCTCGATGCTGATGATGCGCGATTTTTTCTCCGGCCGGACGAAGTTGAGGTCTGGGAAATTGCCCGAATCGACCTTGCGACAGGCAATGCACTCGCCGCACGCCTCGAGCGGGATGCCGGTCGCGCCGGTCGCGGTCGGCGATTGGCAATTGAGCGTTCGCGCCAAGTCGGTCGCGTGGGCCTCGAGCGACTCGATCGTGCCGCCGACGAACAAATACGCATGGCCAAGCCGCCCGTTGGCCAGACTGCGCCGGAGCAGTTCGGTGGCGTGGGCGGCGGTCGTTTGCGATGCGTCGGGCACGGGCGCGTTATACGGCCTGCGCTTGGCCAAGGCGATGCCGGAAATCGTTTTCGCGTCGCACGACCAAGCGCGTTTCTTGCCTCCGGCGCAGTTGCGAGGCATGCTGCCCGCGCATGAACCGCATCGACGAACGGTTTCAACGTCTCAAGCAACAGGGGCAAAAAGGATTTGTGGTGTACATCGGCGCGGGCGACCCCGACCTCGACGCGACGCACGACTTGGCGCTGGCGTTCGACGAGATCGGCGTGGACGTGCTGGAACTCGGCGTGCCGTTCAGCGACCCGCTGGCCGACGGCTTGGTCAACCAACTGGCGGCCCAGCGCGGCCTCGACTCCGGCACCACGCCGGGGAAACTGCTCGAGACCGTCTCGCGCATCCGCAAGTCGTCCGCCATCCCGATCGTCCTTTATATTTATTTTAATCTGCTGCACAAGCGCGGGCTCGCCGAGTTTGTGCAAGTTGCCGCTGATGCCGGTGTCGATGGATTGCTCGTGCTCGATCTCCCGCCGGAAGAGTCGGAGGATTACGAGTCGCTGATGGCCGCCGCCGGCATGTGCCCGATTTATCTCGTCGCGCCGACCACGCCGGCCGAGCGCGTGGCTCTGATCGTC
>CAUZVJ010000275.1:0-3442 GCA_963583225.1 Verrucomicrobiia bacterium | reverse complement strand
AGGATGCCCATGTCAGCCTGAAACTGCAGCGCCGAAAACGCCCACGTGCCGACACCGACCGACAGCGTCAACCCGGTGAACACCACTGCGCTGCCGACCTGCGTCATCGCGGCGTTCATCGACTCGTCAAACGAAAGCCCTTTGCGCCGCTGCGCCACGAAGCAGCTGAACAGATAAATCCCGTAGTCCACCCCCTCGCCCACGCCCAGCGCCACGACCGGCAGTGTCGAGGTTTTCAGCCCGATCTCCAGCGCGTGCATCAGGCTGTGCGCCAACACCGACACCAAGGCCAACGGCAGCACGATGCACACGACCGCCTTGAGTGAGCGGTAGCTGGCGAAACACAGCAGCGCCACCGCGACGTACACGTAAATCAAGATCGGGAACTGTGCCGCATCGACCACCTCGTTAGTCGCCGCCATCACACCAGCGTTGCCACCAGCCAGGCGGAACCGCGCTTTTTCGGTGCCATGTTTTTCGTCGAACGCCTTCACGGCGGCGACGATGCGGCGCAGCGTGTCCGCCTTGTGATCCTCGAGGAACACCATCACCGGCAACACGCTGCCGTCGAGATTGGTCAGGCCGGTCGATGTCTCCACGCGCCCGACCGCCTGCGCCAGCATGTCGCGGTTGTGCGGCAACACACGCCACTTGAGGCTGCCCTCGCCATAGCCGGAATTGATCGTGCGCGCGATGCCGGCCAAGCCCATGACATTCTTCACCCCCTCGACGTTGGCCAAGTGCCACTCGAAACGGTCGAGCAACTCCATCACCGCGTAGTCCACCGAGCCGTCTTTCACCGTCTCGGTGAACGCGATGAAAATATCGACGCCAAGGTTGAAGTTGCCGGTGATCATTGCGCTGTCGAGATTGTAACGCGAGTCCGGCCGCAACTCCGGCACGCCCTCGTGCAGGTCGCCGACCTCCACCCGCTTGGCCTGCGAGAAGCCAAGCGCAAACATCACCGCGCAAACGGCAACCAACGCGACCGACACTTTTGGCCCGGATAGGTGCGCGGCGGCGTGCCAGATTTTACCCGTCCACACTTTGCGCCTGGCCACGCTCGCGCGGTATCCGGCGCGAGGTTTTTGGTACGACAACAGCAACGGCAGCAGCAGCAGATTCGTCAAAATAATCGCCGCCACACCGATGCTCGCGGCGATGGCCAACTCACGAATCGTCGGCACCGGGATGAGCAGGATGGTGACAAACCCAATCGTGTCCGTGATCAATGCCACGCTGCCCGGCACGAGCAATTGCCGGAACGCACTCCGCGCCGCCCCGAGCGAGTCGCTGCCGGCGAACAGCTCGGCGCGAAACGCCCGCACCATCTGCACGCCGTGGCTCACGCCGATCGCAAAAATGAGAAACGGCACGAGGATCGACATCGGGTCAATGCCGTAGCCAAGCCGGTTCAGCAGGCCAAGCTGCCACGCCACCGCCGCCATCGAGCAGCCTAGCGGCAGTACCGCAAACCAAAACGACTGCGCGTAAAGCCAGACAAGCAGCGAGGTCAGCACCACCGTCACGCCAAAGAAAAACACCACGTTGAGCGCCCCGTCGCGGACGTCGCCCATCACCTTGGCGAAGCCGATGATGTGCACGCTGACGGCGTCCGACTCATGCTTCACGCGCAACGACTCCAGCCGCTTGGCCACCGCAAAGATGTCCAGCCGCTCGCCGGTGTCCGGGTCGATGTCGAGCAGGTTGGCCATCACCATCGTGCCGTTGAACGAGTCGGTCACGAGCCGCCCCATGTAGTTTGACTTGAGCGCGTTCTCACGCACCTTGGCCAAGCCCGCAGGCGTCGGCGTGAAGTCGGACGGCACAACGTTCCCGCCGGTGAAGCCGTCCTCGACGACCTCGGTGAACCGGACATTCGGCGTGAAGAGCGACGTGACACTCGACTGATCGACACCCGGCATGCCGTACATTTCCTGCGTCACCGCCTCGAGTTTTTCAAAATATTCCGGCGTGAAAATATCGCCGTCCCTCGCCATGAGCGCGATCATCACACGGTTGGCGCCGCCGAACTGCGACTGGTATTTTGTGAACGTCCCGATGTACGGATGCCCCTGCGGAAGTTGCTTTTCAAAGCCGGCATCGATCTTCGTCTGCGTGGCGAACCCGAACAGCACCGCCGTCGCCAGCAGAAAAATTATCAGCAACAGTTTGCGGTGCCCGAACACCCACTGCTCCACTCGCGCGGCAAAACCGGTGTCGCTCATTTCGCCCCCTCCGTTTTGTTAATTGGGCGAATTAGTGGAGTACCGCCTGTCCTGAAAATTGTTTTGCGCTCTCCCTCTCCCCAACCCTCTCCCGCTGGGAGAGGGAGACGGGAGCGCACGCGCCCTCGCGTGCCGCCTTGGGCGCCCCGCCCAAGGCTCGTTAGTTGAGTCATTGCTGGACGATTCCGGCGGGGCGCCGGAATCCACACGCGAGGCGCGTGTGCTCCCCTAGGCGGACGTCTGAGGACAGCCGTCCCTACCTGCCCTTGGCCAAGCGCGTCCGGTTTGATTCCTTCTCCCTCAGGGAGAAGGTGGCCGCAGGCCGGATGAGGGTGAACGCTCAGATGTTTTTTTGTAAAGGCCACTATTCGATTACCGGATTGATTACCAAGTCGGTTAGCTCGAGCCGGTGTACGCCCTTGTCGCTCGTCAGCAACACGGCCCCGTCGCTCGCCTGCCAAAGACTTGTTGCCGTGGCCGCGCCCGGCCATTCGACCGGACGGAATGTGAGCCCTTCGTCGGCGCTGAGCAGCAGTTGACCGGCGGCGGCACTGAGCACAAATCGGCCATCAGCCAAGGCCAAGCCGCCGTGCAGCAATGCCTTCGTCGATGACTTGATTTTTTGCCACTCGCCGCCGGTGCTGCGGAAAATGTTGCCGCGCAGGCCAAACACCACCGCCCCGCCCTTGGCCAACGGCAACGCGCCGAAAAACGTGCCCTCGTACGGCGTAGCCAACGGTTCCCAGCGCTTGGCCCGGTCGCCACTGCGCCACACGGTACCGAACTCGCCGGTCAACCAAAGTCCGCCGTCCGACGCGGCGATGATGTGGCTGAAGTGCGGATCGTTGTCCTGCTTTGCCTCGGCCCACGTTTTGCCACCGTCGCTCGTCGAGAGGAATTTACCGTATGAACCGACGATGAAGCCGGTCATGGCGTCGAGAAAAAGAATGTCGAGGTAGGCCGTCTCAGGGTCGATTTCGGCGTTGGCCTTGGCCCACGTTTCACCGCCGTCGCCGGACTTCAGAATCACCGACTGATGGCCAATCGCCCAGGCGACTTGGTCGTCGATGAGAAACACGCCGGTGAGCGTGCGGCGGGTTGGTGCGATGGTTTGCCGCCAGTTTTTGCCACTGTCCGTTGAGAGTAAAATATGACCGCGCTCGCCGACGGCCAAGGCGCGTTCGCCCCAGCCGTGAACGTCGAGCAGCAGCGAG
>CAUZVJ010000274.1:0-3442 GCA_963583225.1 Verrucomicrobiia bacterium | reverse complement strand
GGCCACAGGCTCGCGCGGTTACGGCTTGATCGGTTGCAGCCGGATGTTGCGGATGCGCGTCACGGTCTGGAACGAAGTGATGCCGATCGGCACCGACAACTCGATCGGTCCGGGGCGCAGCGCGATGCCACGATCCTCAAGTAGGAGGTCCACCACCATCTCGTCGTCCACCCAGCACTGAATCTTGCCCGGCGTCACGCGCACTCGGAAATGATACCACCTGTTGTTTTCGAAATTCTTGAACGTGGCGGTCTCGTTTTCCGAGGCATCCATCCCGTCGATGCTGGAGAGGCCGACCACCGTGCCACCCCAGCCGCCGGGAATGAACGACGCGAACGTGTCGCCCACCGGAAAGGTCAGCCCGCAGAAAAAGTCGTTGCCGTCCAATTTCATCGCTTCGGCGGAGAGCTCGTAGTTGGTGCGCGGGATGTTTTCGTGCGCGAGGTTGATGCCGGAGATCAGTTCGCCCATGGCGATGTGTATCTCGCCGTCCTTCACCTCGATCGCGCCGCCGCCTGCGAAGTCGGTGATCTCCCAGCCGTCAAGATTTTCGCCGTTGAACAACTCGGTGCTGCCACCGTCGCCCGGCGTGACGCAGCCTGTGCCCAGCGCGGCCGCCAGCAACACCGCTTGGCCGATGAAAAGATGATTTATTGGTTTCATAAAAATGACAGCGGCCAAGGTGGCCGCAAGGCGCGGTGCGGTTCAAGCCTATATCGGCCGGAAGTTTAAATGAGGTTGCGTTACCAGCTTGCTTTTCGGTGGGGGTAAGGCTCAATTTCTCGCCGCAGTATTATGAAGAGATTTTCACTGAAACTCCTGCTTCCGCTTGGCTTGGGTTTGTTGGTTGTGTCGTGTGCGAGTTCCGGGCGAGTCCCGGGCGGCCACGATGTGGTCATTCAACACGGGACGATTTACGACGGGAGCGGTGGTACGCCGTTTGTCGGGACGGTGGCGATTCGGGATGACCGGATTTCGTACATCGGCGCTCCGGCGGAGTTGAGCGGCAAAACGGTGATCGATGCCACCGGCTTGGCTGTGGCGCCGGGGTTCATCAACATGCTGAGCTGGACCGCCACCGCGCTGTTCCGCGACGGCAAGTCCCAGGGCGACATCCGGCAGGGCGTCACGCTCGAGGTATTGGGGGAGGGCTCGTCGCTTGGCCCGCTCAACGACCGCATGCGCCGGGCGTGGCTGGGTCGGCAGGACGAGATCAAGTTTGACATCCCGTGGACGACGCTTGGCCAAGGGCTCGAGCATCTTGTGGGTCTCGGCGTGGCCCCGAACCTGGCCTCCTTTGTCGGCGCGACGACGCTGCGCGTGCACGAGGTCGGCTACGAAAACCGGCCGGCCACCGCCGCAGAGCTGGAGCGGATGAAGGCGCTCGCCCGGACCGCCATGGAGGAGGGCGCCGTCGGCATGAGCACCGCGTTGATCTATGCCCCGGCCGACTACGCCTCGACGGAGGAACTGGTCAGTTTGGCCAAGGTCGTTGCCGAATACGACGGGCTTTACATCTCCCACATGCGCAGTGAAGGGGCGGAGCTGCTGGAGGCGCTGGATGAACTGTTCACCATCGCGCGCGAGGCCGGCATTCGAGCCGAGATATACCACTTGAAAGCCTCGAGGCGGGACAACTGGCACAAGCTCGACGAGCTGATCCGCCGGGTCGAGCAGGCCCAAAAAGACGGCCTGCAGATCACCGCTGACATGTATACCTACAATGCCAGCTCCACCGGCCTGACCGGCGTGATCCCCACGTGGGTACAGGAGGGCGGGCACGAGGCGTGGATGAACCGGATGCGTGATCCCGAGGTGCGCCAGCGCCTGGCCGGTGAATTGCGTGACCAGCTCGGCAAGCAGCCGCCGGAGGGCATTTTGCTCGTGGGCTTCCGCAACAAGGGACTGGGCAAACAGTTCATGGGCAAGACCCTCGCCGAGGTGGCGCGGCTCCGGGGCCAGGCGGCCGAGATCGCGATCATGGACATGGTGCTTGAGGACGACAGCCGCATCCAGTGCGTCTATTTCAGCATGTCCGAGGACAACATTCGCAAAAAAATCGCCCTGCCGTGGGTCTCCTTCTGCTCCGACGCCGCCTCGCTCGATCCGGCCTGGGCCACCGACATGACCCACCCGCGCGCGTACGGCAGCTTCGCCCGCGTGCTGGGAAAATTTTCGCGCGACGAAAAAATCATCCCGTTGCGGGAGGCGATCCGGCGGCTGACTTCCTTCCCCGCTGCCAACTTGAAAATAAGAAACCGGGGCAGTTTGAAAACAGGTTACTTCGGCGACGTCGTCGTGTTCGACCCCGGGACCGTGAGCGACCACGCGACCTTCAAAAAACCGCACCAGTTTTCCACCGGCGTGACGCACGTCTTCGTCAACGGCGTGCAAGTGTTGAAAGACGGCGAGCACACCGGCGCCAAGCCCGGCCGGGTCATCCGTGGCCCCGGCTGGAAAGGCCACCTCCAGTCGGAGTGATCGGGAGCATCAACAAGATTCCTGCAATCGTTGCAGGAAGGAGGGGTTTTAGATCGATCGTTTGTGGAGTTGGCCGTCCTTCATGATGACATTGAGGTTTTCACGGTCGAGCAGCACCATGGGGTCAGTCAGGGGATCGCCCTTGACCAGTAGCAGATCGGCGAGGAAGCCTTGCTTCACTTGGCCAAGGCGGCCCGGCATGTCCATGGCTTCGCCTCCGTTCTTTGTCATGGTGAGGATCGATTCCATGTTCGTCATGCCGCAGTGCCGGATGAAGTGATCCAGGTCGCGGGCGTTTTGACCGTGCGGGGTGATCATGAAACCGTAATCGCCCCCGCCCAAAATCCTCACGCCGCGTTTCATTAGTTCCTTGATGCCATTGACTGCGCTTTCGAGTTCCTCCCGAAATCCCATGGCCTTGACTTGTTCCTCAGTGAACCAGTCCGATCCCTCGTATGCGGCAATGGCAGTAAAGCCGAGGTTGGGACTGACGAAGATCCAATCCTTGTTTGCCTCCAGCATGTCGAGGGCCTCCTCGTCGGCGTAGTTGGCGTGGTACACCATCTTGATGCCGTGCCGGACGCAGCGCTTGACCGACTCGGCGCTGCGGGCGTGGGCGCTGAGCCGCTTGCCGTGGGCGTGGGCGACCTCGGCGGCTGCGGCGACCTCCTCCTCGCTCATGATGGTGGTCTGGGAGCCGGCGTGCGGCACGAAGGAGTCGCCAGAGATCACCAGCTTGATGATGTCCACGCCTTCACGGATGAGTTCCCGGGTGAGCCGGCGGTATTCCTCCGGGCCGTCGGCCATCAGGGCCATGGAATCCACCTTGGGCATGTGCAGGGTGCGCATGTCGCCGAGCCCGCTGGTGACGGTCAGCCAAGGAGTTGCGGCCAGGAGGCGCGGGCCGGGAATTTCGCCCTTCTCGATGGCGTTGCGGATCACGACATCGAGCCGCGGCTTG